>NZ_DCOI01000001.1:0-43349 GCF_002322895.1 Empedobacter sp. UBA1574
AACTTACAACTCATAACTCGATAACACTCCTTTGTAGATTTTTATTGTCAGTCTTAAATCTTATGTCTTATAACTTATTACTCAAAACTCAGAACTTAAAACCCGCGTTAGGGATAGTAGTGTAAATCCTTTTGTAGGAGTTGGATTTTCTGTAATCACTTCTAATCTTCTTTTACAAAAGATTGGAACGGATAGCCCAACCGAGCGATTTGCATTAGCTGTGTTTGTATTATTTTGGTTATTTTATAAATAATATAAATGGAAGGCAAAGAGCGAGGGAACGCCCAAATAATTACAAAAAAAGCCCAACCGAAGTTGAGCTTTTAAAATATAGATGAAAGGGTAATAATTTACTCGCCTAAATATGAAACTGTCTTAGAATCTCCTTCAACAGTAACTTTAGTCAAGTTATATTTTGCTAAATTTTTCATTGATTTGTCCCATTTTTTACCGCTTAAAGCAGCTTGAGATTTTAATTCATTCAAATCAATGTTTTCGTTAGCTTTTAAAATTTCAATAATTTGAGTTTCTTCTTCTGTCAATTCGTAAGCTGGTGCAGCTTTTTCTGGACGCATTTGAGGGAAGAATAAAACTTCTTGAATAGATGGATTATTTGTTAAGAACATAATCAAACGATCCATTCCGATTCCTAAACCTGATGTTGGAGGCATTCCGTATTCTAATGCACGTAAGAAATCTTGGTCGATAAACATTGCTTCGTCGTCACCTCTATCAGCTAAAGCCATTTGTGCTTCAAAACGCTCACGTTGATCGATTGGGTCATTTAACTCAGAATATGCGTTAGCAATTTCTTTTCCACAAACCATTAATTCGAAACGCTCAGTTAATTCTGGATTATCACGGTGCTTTTTAGTCAATGGAGACATTTCTTTTGGATAATCTGTAATGAAAGTTGGTTGAATGTAGTTTCCTTCACATTTTTCACCAAAAATTTCATCGATTAATTTTCCTTTACCCATAGTCTCATCAACCTCGATCCCCATTCCTTTAGCAGCTTCAAATAATTCTGCTTCAGATTTTCCATCGATATCAAATCCTGTAAAATCAATAATTGATTGACGCATTGTTACACGTTTGTAAGGTGCTTTGAAATCAATTTTATGTTCTCCGAAAGTTGTTTCAGAAGTTCCATTAACAGCAATTGCACAATGTTCTAATAATTGCTCTGTGAAATCCATCATCCAGTTGTAATCTTTGTAAGCAACATAAATTTCCATTGCTGTAAATTCTGGATTATGCGTACGATCCATTCCTTCGTTACGGAAGTTTTTAGAAAATTCGTAAACACCATCAAAACCACCAACGATTAATCTTTTTAAATATAATTCGTTCGCGATTCTTAAATATAATGGAATATCTAATGCATTATGATGTGTAATAAACGGACGAGCTGCTGCACCCCCAGGAATCGATTGTAAAACAGGAGTTTCTACTTCCATGTATCCACGATCGTTGAAGAAATTACGCATTGCGTTGAATAAACGTGTACGTTTTAAGAAAATTTCTTTCACGTGAGGATTTACAACCATGTCTACGTAACGCATACGGTAACGCAATTCTGGATCTGTAAAAGCGTCAAATACATGACCTTCGTCGTCAGTTTTTACAATTGGTAATGGACGTAAAGTTTTTGATAACAAAGTTAATTTTGTTACGTGAACAGAAATTTCACCTACTTTAGTTTTGAATTCATATCCTTCAATTCCAATAAAATCTCCGATATCCATCAATTTCTTGAAAATTGTATTATACTCAATTCCTTCTTCAGACGAAGAAATATCATCTCTCGAGATATAAACCTGTACACGACCTTCGCTATCTTGTAACTCAGCGAAAGAAGCTTTCCCCATTACACGAACACTCATCAATCGTCCGGCAAGCTTGACAACCTTTCCTTCTTCGTACTTTTCCTTAATTTCTTTAGAATTAGAAGTTATCACGAATTCTTCGGCAGGGTAAGGCTCAACGCCTAAGTCTCTTAATTGTTGTAGTTTTTCTCTACGAATAATTTCTTGTTCAGACAATTGCATAGTGAATATAATTTATATAAAATGAATGCAAAATTATGAAAAATAATCTTGATTCACGAAGTTTTTATGATTTAATAATGTAAGAATTATCAGTATTGATGCGAGTTTTAGTCTACTAACTCAAAACGGCGCTCTAATGTATAATCTGTATCTTGAAATTTTACCTTTTTGGTTTCGATACTATATGAAATCCAACCGTTATCCTTGATACGCGAAGTCGTTTTAACATAATATTTTATGTCGTCTTTCAATCTATTTTCAGAAGGCTGTTCTGTACCTAATTTTGTTGCTAATTCTTTTAGATAAGTATACCAAGAATTGGCCAACCAATCTTTATCGGCTTCCTGAAAACTTGACATAATGTAATTGGTTTGCGAAACTCCAATCTCATTCAATTTCAATTCTGTTGTAGCTGGAGTGGGAGAAGTGCTAAATAAATTGTCCATGTAAGATTGATAAACAAATGGCGCACTTTCTAAAGTAAAATTACTTTTTCCATAAAAATGATGGAATTGACGAATGTCTTTGTCAAATAATTTAACAATACTTTCTTCTGTAGAATATTGTTGAAGATTCTTTTTGATTAACGCAATCGCAGTAGGATTATCCAAATATTTATTCTCTAAATCTTCTGAAGATAAAACCAATTGTTTAATCGTTTTATCTAAATCTGTATAACCTAAAAATCGTCCGTCTTGATCTATTTTAAAGGAAATCGAAACATTATTAACTAACGAAAAAGGATTATTTAAAAATGATTTTGAATTGAATTGTATATTTCTGAAATTCCACTTTACAATGGTTTCGTTTTGATAAATATTTTCAACTTGAATAATAACGTTATAAGTATATTGTTCTTGATGCGAAATCGTGTCATCTTCCAATTTCACTTCACTTGTTGTTACATTATATCGTTTTTCGTTTCCAATATTCCAATATGTTTTGGGAAAAATAATCGTTTCCTGCGGAGCATTAAAAATGGTATCATTTTTAACAACCGGTGAAATTGTATCTTGAATAGGATCTTGGGCAAATATTTTTATCGAAAAAAATAGAAAAAACAGATAATATGTAAAATTAATTTTCATTTATAAGTAATCAAACTAATTCAAAAATAGAGCAAATTATCTAAAATGAAGTTTGAAATTCGTTAAAAAATAAAATTTAGTCATTTAAAAGTTTTATACTTAATTGATTAACTGTTTTCTTAGAACCAATATTTAAGCTAAATAAATATTCAGATTTGATTAAAATTGAATTCAAATCGTACGTATTTTCATATTTCACTTTTAATTCAACTGTTTCTGAATATTTTTTGATTTCTTTTTTTACCTGTTCTTGCGACAAATTCAGTTTAGCATCATTCAACATATAATACGCCATTTCTTCCCATAATTTCTCAAAATCATCTTTGCTCAAATTTTGGTCAGAAGCAATTGTATACGTACCTTTTTCTTTGTTGATATCTTTTAGATAAGTATTTGTGGTAGAAGAAATTGGAAATCCAAAAATATTTTCCTGTACAGATTTTCCTTCATATGTTTCACCTAAACGAAAATATTGTCCATTAAAATAATTGAAAACGTGAATTTCTTGCTCAAAAACATAGGGAACATATGTTTTCGATTTGACCATTTCCTCAATATACGCAATATTTGCCTTATAATCATCAGATTTTTTGCGTTGTTTACCAAGTTTATCTGTTATTTTAAGCAATTTTTCTTCAATCTGAGGAACATTTAATAATTCTAAAAATTCTCCAGAAGGATTTGTTGTGAATTCGTACTCTATTCCTTCAGAATTATTGATAAAATCGCGGTAAAATTCATCAGGATCATTGGATTGATTTTTACCATTTACAAATGTATACTTATTGGCAAAATCATTCTTGTCAACCAATTCCATCGATTTATTTGATTGGTTGATGACTTTAGAAACCGTATCATTTACAGAAATCGAAAAGTTACGATCTGTAAATGAGTAGTTATATATTTTGTTTAATTCTAAATTTGGTTTTACCTGTACAGATTTTTCTTCAAAATTCACCTGCGCAAAAATGGCAGGAGAGTATAGTAAAATCAAGGTAAATAGGCTTGTTTTCATTCTCTCTAAAAGTTGTACAAATATAGAATGATTATTGAATATCCAAGTTATTTATTGAACGAATCATTGTATCAATTGGCTTAGTTTCCGAAATTTCTTTTTCCATCAAAGTTCCACCGATTTCTTTCAGCTTTTTAACCTGCGGAATAAATCGATTTTCTAGTGAACCTATAGCTTTATTGTAACTTTGGGTTGCTTGGTTTAGATTATGACCAACCGTCGCCAAATGTTGTATTAAAACATTCACACGATTGTATAATTCTATTCCAGCATCTCGCATTTGATATATATTTTCCGCAACATTTAATTGTTGCCAGCTAAACGCAATTGTGCGAAGCATTGTAATCAAAGTAGTTGGTGTTGCAATAATTATTCTATTGTTTAGTGCATCTTCTATCAAAGTTCGCTCCAATTCTAACGCAGCACCAAAAGAACTTTCAATTTGCAGATACATCACCACATAATCGGGTGCTTCTGTGTATTGATTCCAATAAGCCTTAGAACTCAAATTCTTTAAATGTTCGCGTACAGCTTTCGCGTGCATTTGTAAATGATGTTTTCTTAAATTCTCATCTTCCGTTTCAAATGCAAGCATATATTGGTTTAATGGAACTTTAGAATCGACAATTACTTTTCGATTTCCAGGAAGATTAACGATTAAATCCGGGCGAAGCAAACCATTTTCGGACTGAACAGAAGTTTGTTCTTCAAAATCACAAAAAGATGACATTCCAGCAAATTCAACGACACGACGCAATCCAATTTCTCCGTATTTTCCTCTTGTGTGTGAAGTTTTAAGAGCAGAAACTAATGTATTGGTTTCTTTTTGCAATTTATCAGTTGTACCACGCATTGAATCTAAGAAAACTTTAATTTCTGAATAAGCGCCTTCTCGAGCTTTTTCTATTTCGGATATTTTTCCGTCAAATTTATTCAAGCTTTCATTTAATGGTTTGATTAACGAATCAATCGCTTGTTGACGTTTTTCTAAATCGTTTTGAGAATTAGAAAAATGTTTATCCAATGTTGTTTTCGCTAAATCAAGAAATTGTTCGTTATTACTTTTCAAAACTTGAGCTGAAAGTGCTTCAAATTGCTCTTTTAATCGTTCATTGGTTTCGAGCATAAACGATTTTTGCTCCTCCACAGCTTTCATTGCTTCTTGATGGCGAACCGTTAATTCTGTATTTTTTTCGCGCTCTTTTTGCCATTGATCCAAATTGAAATTTGCATCATCTTTTATTTCGATAAATTCATTTTTTAGCGAATCATATTGTTTCTGAAGTTCTTGGTGTTTTATTTCATTTCCAATTATGGCTGAATTTGCTTTCGATTTTGAATATAAAAAACTGATAACGGCTCCAATGATAAAAAAAAGGATGGATGAAAGTATGATTGCGCTGTTCATAATCTTAAAATTTAAACAAAGGAACGATTTTATACGACACAATATGTCGTTATTAAAAATAAAATCATAAAAAAACGATTTCTAAGAATTGTTTTTTCATCTTAAATTAATTGTTTTGATCTCTTTAGATAATTTTTGTGCCTTTTATAAAATTAATGTTAAGAAAAAAGACAGCTTGAAAAAGCTGTCTTTGTATGATCATAAATGAATAGAATCTTGGGATTCTGTCCTTAAATTATCTTTTGTTTCGAAGATAGAATTTTTGATGATTTGAGAACTTTCGTTCAAAATTGGTAAAATCTGGCTTTCGTCTTTTGTTTCTTTAAATCCTAGTTCTAAAATCGGATCGATATAATACAAAATACTTGATGTTAAAAGTAAAGAGATTATTAATCCTAAAGCCGCTCCACCAAATCGATTAATGATTCCTAAACCAACTGCTTCTACTGTTTTTTGTGTTAAACTTGACGCTAATTTTATTGTGAAAAAAGCAATTGCAAATGTAATAACTAACGCAACCAAAGAAGTTAAGCTATCTGCAACAATGTTGTAAGAATCGACATAAACTTCGATGATTTGATAAAATTTAAAACTTAACCAAATTGCTACAAAAAAACCGACTAACCCAATTAATTGAGAAATAAAACCTTTGAAAAATCCGTTGATAAAACCAAAAGCTAACGCAATTAAAATCAGAATATCAAGTTGATTGAAATCAGTCATTAAGCGTTTTGTAATTGATGTTTTTCAGCGATTTTTTTCAATGTTCCAACTAAGACATCAATATCTTCTTTAGTTGTTTCGTATGAAAAAGATACACGTAAAGGCGTCATTTGATCAATTTCTTCTTCTGTGTACAATGTTTGCATAACTAATGAAACTTTTGCTGCACCAGAACTGCAAGCACTTCCTTGTGAAACAGCGATACCAGCTAATTCTAATTCGAATCCGATTAAGGCATCATGAAATGGTAATTTGATGCTTAATAATGCATACAAACTTTTGTCTAAATCATCTGATAATCCATTGAAAGAAACGCCTGGAATAGCTGCTTTTAATTGATCGATTGTATATTGTTTAATTTCTTTGATGTGATTAACATGAGCTTCTAACTCATCAATTGCTAAATCAAAAGCTTTTGAAAGTCCAACAATTCCGTATACGTTTTCGGTACCAGAACGCATTCCTCTTTCTTGTCCTCCTCCAGCAATCAAGGCTTTTAAATGCGAAGCTTTTTTTGCATATAAAAATCCAGCACCTTTTGGTCCATGAATTTTGTGTGCTGAGCAAGAAGCGAAATCCATTCCCAAATCTTGGAAATCTAAATCGTAATGACCAACTGTTTGCACCGTATCTGTGTGGAACAATGTATTATTTTCTTGACACAATTGCGAAATACGTTTAATATCTGTTAAATTTCCAATTTCGTTATTAGCATGCATCAAAGAAACCAATGTTTTTTTAGATTGATCTTTAACTAATTCCTCTAATTGAGCATAATCAATGTCTCCATTTTTTTGAATATTGATGCGGATTACTTCAACTTTTCCACGATATTCTAAATCTTTGATACTTTCTTGTACGCATTTGTGTTCCATATCCGAAGTAATGATACGTGTAACATCTAAATCATTTACACAAGAACGTATAATCGTATTGTTAGATTCTGTCCCACAAGAAGTAAAATAAATTTCGGCAGGAGAAATATTTAAACGCTGCGCAATGTTCTTTCGAGCCATTTCTATAAGTGCCTTGGCTTCTCTACCAAAAACGTGGGTAGAAGATGGATTTCCGAAAACATTTTTCATCACATTTGCCATTTCGTCAACTACTTCTGGACGAATTGCTGTGGTTGCTGCATTGTCTAAATATACTCTTTGCATTATCGATTATTTACTGTATTGTTGTTTACTTTGAGGTTTTGAACAACAAATTTAAGTAAAATGTAAGGATTGAAAAAGTAAAATGTTATTTAAAACGCATCAAGTCCGAAGACAAAAATCTCCACTCAGGTGTAAGAAGTATGCCTTCTTTTGCAATATACCATGGTGAGATTAAATCGTTGCTTGGATTAGAAAGAATATGAATGTCTTGACTTGGATAATAACTTTGAGCCAAAATGAATATATTATTCCCATTTTTATCTTTCGCTAAATCAATTACCATTACAGCATGACTTTTTATATTTCCCTTTTGAAAAAATACATCGCCAATTTGAATCTCTTTGATAGAGATTGGTTTTAATAATTCAGCAATTGTATTTGAATTTGTATTTTCTAAATAATAGATCAAATATTGCATGTATTTCGTATGAGAATAATCTCCTTTTACATAGTCAGTGTAAGGAATTGGCTTTGTAGAAATTTTAGACAATTTATCTATTTCATTGTATTTTTTCGAACGGAAGAAATACTCTAAACGCAAACTCATCATCGCATTTGCATTAAACTGTACATTTTTTTTGGGTTGTTCTAAATCTAAAACTCCTACATATATATTTGGATTAGATTTTTTTTGACCATCAAAAGAATAAACAGCTGTATTATTGTTTTTGAGCGGAAGGTTATTTATCCATTTACCAAAATCTGTATAATTTTGATTCCTTTCATAATTTGGAGGTGTATCAAATCTCTTGAAAATCTTTAATTCACGTGTATGAACTAAACTACTTTCTTCATTTTCAAGCAATTCATTATTTGAAGATGATTTTAAAATCTGTGTGTTACAAGATGATAAAATGGTAAAAAACGATAGAGTTAAAAAAAATGTATTCTTAAAAATTTTCATTGAAATGTTGAAAAAAACGTGCTATTCTTTGGTTAAGAGTTGAATTTGATCTCTTAATTCGGCTGCTTTTATAAAATCTAAATTTTTTGCAGCATTTTCCATTTCTTTCTGCAATTTTTGTACCAATTTCTCTTTATCTTCTGTCGAATAATTTTCATTAATCTCTGCTGCTTGTTGAATCAAATGTTTTTGTTCGTAAGGATTTTCTTCAAAATCTGCTGCAGCTAAACTTAGTTTCGTTATTTTTTTGTTTAAAGCTTGCGGAACTTTATTGTGATCTTTGTTGTATTTCATTTGAATTTCACGACGACGATTTGTTTCATCAATCGTTAATTGCATACTATCTGTAATTCTATCTGCGTACATAATCGCCAAACCATTCACGTTACGAGCAGCACGACCAACCGTTTGCGTTAAAGAACGATGACTTCTTAAAAAACCTTCTTTATCAGCATCCAAAATTGCTACTAGAGAAACTTCAGGTAAATCTAAACCTTCTCTCAAAAGATTAACTCCAACCAAAACATCAAATAATCCAGCGCGTAAATCAGCCATAATCTGAACACGTTCTAATGTATCCACATCAGAATGAATATAACGACATCGAACGCCATATTTTGTCAAATATTTCGTTAACTCTTCCGCCATTCGTTTCGTTAAAGTAGTGACCAAAACACGTTCGTCTAACTCTACTCGTTTATTGATTTCTTCCATCAAATCATCGACTTGATTTTGTGTTGGACGAATTTCAATAATTGGATCTAATAATCCTGTTGGACGAATGACTTGCTCTACAACAACTCCTTCCGATTTTTCTAATTCATAATTCGCAGGTGTTGCTGAAACATAAATCACTTGATTTTGTAAAGCTTCAAATTCTTCGAATTTTAACGGACGATTGTCCATTGCAGCTGGAAGTCGGAAACCATATTCTACTAAATTCTCCTTGCGCGAGCGGTCTCCACCATACATTGCATGAACTTGAGAAACTGTAACGTGCGACTCATCAATCACCATCAAATAATCTTCTGGGAAATAATCTAACAAACAGAATGGACGAGTTCCTGGTTCGCGACCGTCTAAGTATCTCGAATAATTCTCGATTCCAGAACAATATCCCAATTCTTTGATCATTTCCAAATCGAATTCAGTACGTTCTTGCAAACGTTTTGCTTCGAGATGTTTTCCGATTTCATGATAATATTCAACTTGTTTACCCAAATCGATCTGAATATCAGCAATTGCACCATTTAAAGTGTCTTTAGAAGTAACAAAAAGATTGGCTGGATAAATATTAATTTTATCTAATTTAGTTGAAGTTTTACCTGTTTCTACATTGAAAACTGAGATTTCTTCGATTTCATCACCAAAGAAATTAATTCTGATTCCATCATCCGCATAAGCAGGGAAAATATCTAATGTATCTCCTTTAATTCTAAAATTTCCGCGTTGAAAAATACCTTCTGTTCTCGAATATAAAGCTTGGACTAATTTATGCAAAAAAGCTGTTCTCGAGATAATTTGCCCCGTTTCAATCTGAATCACATTTTTATGAAATTCTGTTGGATTTCCAATACCATATAAACACGAAACTGAAGCCACAACCAAAATATCGCGACGACCAGAAAGTAGGGAGGAAGTTGTACTTAAACGAAGCTTTTCAATTTCTTCATTAATTGATAAATCTTTCTCAATATAGGTTCCTGATGAAGGAATGTAAGCTTCTGGTTGATAATAATCATAGTAAGAAACGAAATATTCGACTGCATTATTCGGAAAAAATTCTTTGAATTCCATATACAACTGTGCCGCCAACGTTTTGTTATGTGCCAAAACTAAAGTTGGACGTTGCACATCTTGTACAACATTCGCGATTGTAAATGTTTTACCAGAACCTGTAACACCCAAAAGTGTTTGATAACGATCATTATTTAGAATACCATTTGATAATTCTTCAATAGCTTTTGGTTGATCACCAGTTGGCTTGAATTCAGAATTTAATTGAAACTGCATTCTACAAATTTACAAATTATTCAGATAAAAAAGGATTGTTATGAATTGTGATTTTACATAGAAGTTGATAAAAAATAAAAAGGCGACTTTAAGTCACCTTTTCATCAAAACCACAAAAAAATGAGAAAACTGTTTACTTAGTAAACAAACTTCCTTCCATTATTACAAGCTATTGCCCGCTATAACCATTGCAAATATATGTCGGTTTTCTGTGCGTGCACAATAATTTGTAATACTTTGTTTTATTGGTGTCGATAAAAGTTATTTATAATAGTGTTAAAACGTCTGATTACAACGTTTTCGTTGATTTGAATAAACTTTATAGTGTTAAGTTTACACTAGCTAATTTTCGCTAAATTCCATAATTTATCTAATTCGGAAATGGTTAAATCAGCTATGTTTTGACCATTTTCTTTCGCGATTTCTTCTAATTTCTGAAAACGTGTGATAAATTTTTTGTTCGATCTTTCTAAAGCATCTTCAGAATTGATGCCATTAAATCGTCCATAATTAATCAAAGAAAATAAAATGTCACCAAATTCCATCTCTTTATCTGTTGGATTTTGTTCTTCTTTGAATTCATTAATTTCCTCGATAATTTTATCAAAAACTTGATCAGAATTTTCAAATTCAAATCCAACACCTTTTACTTTGTCTTGAATTCGGTAAGCTTTTACCATTGCTGGGAGAGAAGTAGGAACGCCAGAAAGTACAGATTTGTTACCTTCTTTTAGTTTGATTTGTTCCCAATTTTGAAGCACCTTTTCTTCTGTATTTGCTTCTACATCGCCGTAAATATGTGGATGACGATGAATTAATTTGTCACAAATACCATTTAAAACATCAGCAACATCGAAGTTGTTTTGTTCTGATGCGATTTTAGAATAAAAAACTAGGTGAAGAAAAACATCACCTAGTTCTTTTTTTATTTCATCCGAATCTTTTTCGATGATGGCATCCGAAAGTTCATAAATTTCTTCGATAGATAACGTACGCAACGTTTCCATTGTTTGTTTACGATCCCACGGACATTTTTCACGTAATTCATCCATTATATCCAACAATCTTTCGAAAGCCTGTAATTGATCTTTACGTGTATTCATCTCTAATTATTCAGCGTCTTTATCTTTTTTTGCTGTTGTTTTTTTAGCAGCAGTTTTTTTAGCAGGTTTTTCTTCAGCGTCTTTTTTGTTAGCAGCCTTTTTAGCAGGAGCTTTCTTTTTTGGTTTTTCTTCCACAACAACTTCTTCTGTAGCTTCTACTTCAGCAACAGGAGCTTCTTGTGCTTGTTGAGCAGCCATTGCAGCTTCTACAGCAGCTAAGTCGATGTTTAATAATCCGTTTTTGTGTAAGATATTATACCATTGGAATAATTTTTTCAAATCAGAATCATAAACTCTTGAATCGTCATATTCTGGTAAAACTTCTTCCATATATTTACGCAATTCTGCACCAGAAGTTTTGTAATCGATCGTTTCTCCTCCGTTTTCTTTTTTGTAAATTCTGAAGAAAACTTCAGCCAAAGGAAATTCTTGTGATACTCCGTAAATAGCAACGTTGTCTAATAAACTAACATTGTAGTTAGAAGCGATTGAGATTTTTTTACCTTTTTCTAAATCTTCAACAACAAAACCACCTCTTGTTTGAGAAACTAAACGGTATAATCCTGGTTTTCCTGAAATTGCGATAACTCTTGATAAATCCATATTCTATTATGTTTAAGGGTCTATGAAGGGAATTTCATTTTGTAACTCGTGTTTACTTTCCCTTTTGTTATATTTTTTAATTTATTACTTATTAATTTCTTTTTAAAGCTCGAAATATAGTCAATAAAAAGCTTTCCTTCCAAATGATCGTATTCGTGTTGAATAACTCGAGCGCGAATATCCGAAAAAGTTTCGGTATGTTTCACCCAATTTTCATCAAAATATTCTAAAGTTACCGATTCTGGACGTGTTACATCTTCGTGAATGTGAGGAATACTCAAACATCCTTCTGTAAAAGCCCATTCATCACCTTCAGAACTACTGATTTTTTTTGGATTGATGAAAACTCGTTTGAAATCTTTTAATTCATCTTTTACATCATCATAATCTTCATCTTCTTCGAAAGGCGAGCAATCAACAACAAATAAACGTATATCTTTCCCGATCTGAGGCGCTGCGATACCAACTCCGTTAGAGTCATACATTGTATCGAACATATTTTGGATCAGTTCTTGTAAATTTTTATAATCTTGATCGATTTCTTGTGAAACTTTACGCAAGACAGGATCTCCGTAAGCTACAACTGGTAATACCATTTTCTGATCTTTTTTTATTAATTTAACGGCAAAGATACAATTTGTTATAGTTTATGTGATAAAAATGATTGTAAAATTATTACGGCACTCACTTTATCGACCATTCCTTTTTCTTGACGTTTTTTCTTTTTCATTCCTCCAGCAAACATTGCTTGAGAAGCCATTTTTGAGGTAAACATCTCATTTTCACGATGAATTTTAATCAACGGAAATTGTTCAGAAAATTTTTTCAAAAAAGGTTGAATTTGATTTTCAATCTCATTTAATTCTCCTGAAAAACGAACAGATAATCCAACTACAAGGTCAGAAACGTTTTCTTTCTCGATATATTGTTTCAAGAAATCCATCAATTTTGATGTATCAATTGTATCAACTGGCGAAGCTATAATTTGCAATTCATCGGTTACGGCAACGCCTGTTCTTTTTCCTCCGTAATCTAACGCTAATATTCGTGACATTTGGCAAATTTAAAAAAACGATTCAATAATAAATAATCTCTATGAAATCCCTTGATTATAATTTTTATATTTGTGGCTATTATTAATAAAGATGGAGAATTTAAAACAAATCATAGAAAAAGCTTGGGACAATAGAGAATTGTTACAAGAAGAGTCAACACAAATTGCAATTCGTGAAGTAATTGAGTTAATCGATAACGGACAATTACGTTGTGCAGAACCAGTTGGAGAAGATTGGCAAGTAAACGAATGGGTGAAAAAAGCAGTTGTAATGTATTTCCCAATTCAGAAAATGGAAACTTTAGAAGCAGGAATTTTTGAATACCATGATAAAATGGAATTGAAACGTAACTATGCTGAAAAAGGAATTCGTGTTGTTCCAAATGCTGTTGCCCGCTATGGTGCGTATATTTCTTCGGGAGTTATTTTAATGCCTTCTTATGTAAATATTGGTGCGTATGTGGACGAAGGAACAATGGTTGATACTTGGGCTACTGTAGGTTCTTGTGCACAAATTGGTAAAAATGTTCATTTATCTGGTGGTGTAGGAATCGGTGGAGTTTTAGAGCCATTGCAAGCTGCGCCAGTAATTATTGAAGATAATGCGTTTATCGGATCTCGTTGTATCGTTGTAGAAGGAGTTCGTGTAGGTAAAGAAGCGGTTTTAGGAGCAAATGTTGTGTTGACAGCATCTACTAAAATTATTGATGTAACAGGTGACGAACCAGTAGAAATTAAAGGTTATGTTCCTGCTCGTTCAGTTGTAATTCCAGGTTCTTATACAAAGAAATTTGCTGCAGGTGAATACCAAGTTCCATGTGCTTTGATCATCGGAACTCGTAAAGAGTCTACAGATAAAAAAACTTCATTAAACGATGCATTACGCGAGCATAATGTGGCGGTTTAAGTAGAATAAATTTTATAAAATATAATCCTCAGCAGTTTTGTTGAGGATTTTTTATTTTCGAATCAAACATATTTTAGTAGTTTTGCTTTATAACTATGTTTTATGAAAATTTTGATTATCCAACACAAGATGATAGGCGATGTTTTAATCACATCATTGTTGTGCGAAAATATCAAAAGAGCTTATCCAAATGCTATTGTTGATTATTTAATCAATAGTAATACTTTGCCTGTTTTAGAGAATAATCCATACATCGATCATAAAATTGTTTTCGATGAAAAAGAAAACAAAGGCTTGATGAATTTGATTAAATTCTCGAAAAAAGTTAATCAAAATAGATATGATATTGTAATTGATGCTTACTCAAAATTACAGAGTTGGGTAGATGTTTTTATCAATAATGCACCAAAAAAAATATCGTACAAAAAGATTGGAAGAACGTTTTTGTATACAGATAATGTAGAAAAACATGACGAACCAAATTCATATTTAGGTTTAGCAATCGAACATCGTTTGTCTTTATTGAAGCCTTTAGGAATTGAAATTCCTTTGGCAACAGAACCGAAATTGTATTTAACAGAAGAAGAAATAAACTTTGCGAAAGATTTATTTGAAAAACATCAAGTTGATTCTACTCGTAAATCAGTTATGATTAGTTTACTTGGTTCTGATCCTTCAAAAACTTATCCGTTGAATCAAATGGCAAAAATGGTTGATTTTATTGGTCAACATTATAATGTCAATATTTTATTCAATTATTTTCCGAAACAATTATCGCAAGCAAAAGAAGTATATAATCAATTATCTGATGAAACCAAATCGAAAGTTTATTTTGAATTGTTGGGTAATGATTTGCGCGAGTTTATTGCAATTGCAAACGAATGTGATGTGATTGTAGGAAATGATGGAGGAGCAATTAATATGTCCAAGGCTTTAGGGAAAAAATCGTTTATTATTTTTTCTCCTTGGATTGATAAAAAAGTTTGGGCAACTTTCGAAGATGGAATTCATCACACAAGTGTTCATTTAAAAGATTATTTTCCTGAAAAACTTGGAGATTTAAACAATCGTCAAATAAAAAAACAAGTTGATGAATTTTATTCAATCTTTGATTTCGATTTGTTTAAAGAAAAGTTAGAATATTTCTTATCACCATTAATAAAATAAAAACAGAAATTTTGAGTTTCTATTTATAAAATTAGATTACTATAGAGAATGTCTACTAAAATTTCTGCTCTACTAATTACACTTAACGAAGAAAAAAACATCAAAAGATTTCTTGATGAGGCTAGTTATGCAGATGAAATAATAATTGTAGATTCATATAGTACAGACAAAACGGAAGAAATTGCATTCCAAAATCCAAAAGTAAAGTTTGTAAAACGCAAGTTTGATAATTTCACAAATCAACGAAATTATACACTTTCTTTGGCAAAAAATGATTGGGTCACTTTTTTTGATGCAGATGAAGAACTTTCATCTGAATTAAAAGAAGAATTAATAAAGAAAGTAAATTCAAATTTACAGGATGTAGCTTTTATGGCTTATCATTCATTTTATTTTAAGAATAAGAAAATAGAATTTTCTGGTCAGCAAAATGTGAGAGCTGTTCGTCTTTTTAGAAAATCTAAATGTAGATATAAAGATGGTTTGATGGTTCATGAATTATTAGAATGTGATGGGGCAGTAGGTGATTTGGAACAAAAAGTGAAACATCATACGTTTATTGATGAAGAATATTATTTAGATAAACTTAATAGTTATTCTCGCTTACGAGCACAAGAACTTCGTCTCAAAAATTTGAAACCATCATTTTATCATTATACCATAAAGCCTGCTTATCGTTTTTTCAATTATTTTGTGGTGAGATTTGGTTTTTTAGATGGAAAAGATGGTTATACAATTGCAAAACTACATGCAATTTCTGTTGCAAATCGTTATAAATATTTGGACGAAATTTATAGAAAAGAAAATCAAAACTTAGGTTAAATAAAGAAGTTTGAGATTTTATTATACATTTGTCATACATTAAAAATAATACAATGAAAGCATATGTTTTTCCAGGACAAGGCGCTCAATTCTCTGGAATGGGTAAAGACTTGTACGAAAATTCTGAAATCGCAAAAGAATTATTTGACAAAGCAAACGAAATCTTAGGATTTGATATAAAATCAATTATGTTTGAAGGTTCTGCTGAAGACCTAAAACAAACAAAAGTTACGCAACCAGCAGTTTTTTTACATTCTGTTATTTTAGCGAAAATTTTACCAGATTTTAAACCAGAAATGGTTGCAGGACATTCTTTAGGAGAAATTTCTGCTTTAGTTGCAAATGGAACTTTAGACTTTGAATCTGGATTAAAATTAGTTTACAAACGTGCTTTAGCAATGCAAGCTGCATGTGAAGCTAATCCATCTACAATGGCTGCAATCTTAGGGTTAGAAGATAAAATTGTAGAAGATGCTTGTGCAGAAATTGATGGAGTTGTAGTGGCTGCAAATTACAATTGTCCAGGTCAGTTAGTGATTTCTGGAGAAATTGAAGCGGTTAATGTAGCATGCGAAAAACTGAAAGAGTTAGGTGCAAAACGAGCATTAGTTTTACCAGTAGGAGGAGCTTTTCACTCACCTTTAATGAAACCTGCTGAAGAAGAATTAGCACAAGCTATTGAAGAAACAACATTCAATACTCCAATTTGTCCAGTTTATCAAAATGTAAGCACAACAGCTGTTACAGATCCTGCTGAAATTAAGAAAAACTTGATTGCTCAATTAACTGCTCCAGTAAAATGGACGCAATCTGTTCAAAATATGATTGCTGATGGTGCGAGTGAATTTATTGAGGTTGGACCAGGAAATACTTTACAAGGTTTAGTGAAAAAAATAAACAGAGAGGTCTCAACTTCTTCGGCACAAATCTAAACGAAATGAAAACATACCGTTCCAATGGAAAATTATTCCTTATCGGGGAATATATTGTGATTGATGGGGCGAAAGCATTTGCATTGCCCACAAAATATGGGCAATGTTTGTTTGTGGAAAATTCATCAGAAATAGAAAATTTAATCACTTGGAAAGCAACTAAATTTGATAATTCTATTTGGTTTGAAACTAAAGTTAGATTGAATGATTTAGAAATAATTTCGTCTACAAATGATAAATTAAGTCAATCATTACAAAATATTTTAAAACAAGCTAAAATTTTAAATCCTGATTTTTTTGATTCTAATAACAGTTATCAATGTTTAACGAAGTTAGAATATCCGCAAGAATGGGGACTGGGAAGTAGTTCGACTTTGATTGATTTGATTAGTCAATGGATAGAAATAAATCCGTTTGAATTAAATCAATTAACCTTCAATACAAGTGGTTATGATATTGCATGTGCGCATCATCATCAGCCCATTTTGTTTTCGAATAATCCTATCGAAGTAGAAGATTTAGAATTGAATTGGAATTTTAAAGATCAACTTTATTTTGTTTATCTTAATCAAAAGCAAGATACACAAGCCGTTGTTGGAAATCATTATAAGAACAAATCAAAAGATTGGAAAATGATTCAAGAGCTTTCTGATTTGGTTGTTCAAGCAACTAAAGTTGAGAATTTAACTGATTTAGAATCTATTTTAGATGAATATCAAGAACGATTAGGAGATTTTATGCAAATTTCGCAAGTCAAAGAATTGCATTTTCCTGATTATTTAGGAGCTGTAAAAAGCCTCGGAGCTTGGGGCGGAGATTTTGTTTTAGTGACGTATAGAGAAGGAATGAACGATTATTTTAAAGAAAAAGGATATGAGATTATTATTCCGTTTTCTGAAATGATAAAATAACAAAAAAGCAGATTTANNTAAATCTGCTTTTTTGTTATTGTTTTTTACCAATCATGGCTTTTAATTTCTTTTTTCGAGCTTGTTTTGTTTGAAATTTTTGCTGGAATTCTTGTGTTTTATTCCACATTTCTTTAATAACTTCTTGTTCTGGTTTATTAATAAGTTTCGCATATTCTTTTCCCATAATTTCTATCATTTCTTTTTGAGGAGTTAGACGAGAAAAATTTTTCATTCGAATATCAAAACTCATTGAATTATGAAAATTCATGCGATTTAAATCAACCAAATAAAACTCATATTGATTTTCTCCAACTTGCTTAATTAAAGTATTTCCAGGAGAATGATCCAAAAATTCAATTCCAGCTTCATGCAAATCAAATGTGAATTTTGTAAATTGTTTCAAGATTTCATTTCGATTTGAATAATTAATATCTAAAACTAATTCTCTAAAAGTTATTTCAGATGTAACTAATTCACAAAAATAATAACTTTTTAAAAATGAGATTGTATTAAAATTTTCGACATATGCGATTGGAGTAGGTGTTTTAAAACCTAAATCAATTAATTTATTAGCATATAAGAATGATCGTTCAGCTTTTGATTTTCTGAAAAATCGATATACAAATTTATTGACAATATTCGGAATTTTGAATGATTTAATCGTAGCAATTTTACCCGATTTTAATGTCTTTTTTTTGATAGAATTTCTTGTGCCTTTTGCAATATAATCGTCAATCAAGTCAAAATTGTCAATAATGGATTTGATTTCAGTTTGCGTAGTTTGATAATTATTATTTACGACAATTTTCTGTGTCATTTTTCAAAATATTATAATTAATATAGAAAAAATCTATATTTCATTTTAATCTGTCAAAGATATGTCTATTTTTGTTGAAAATAAGGACAACTTAAAACAAGTTTTTTAAAAATTTTAGAACCTAACTTATGGTAAAAAAAATTCTTTTAGAATCTCATAATCTAAAGAATCGTGCAACTGGTTTCGGAGTTTTTAATTACGAATTGATTAAAGCTCTTTCGAAATTAAATTTTGATGATCAAATTTATTTACTTTACAAAAAACCTGAAGATTTAAGGACTGAATTTGGTACTAAATTTCATTATAAAAAATATTATAGTTTAATGCGCAATCCGTTTTTCAGAACGCGTGAAAAGTATGATGTTTGGCACTCCTTAAATCAAAATATAAAAGTTGAACCTTGTCATAAACCAAAAAAATATGTTTTGACGATTCATGATGTTAATTTTATGGAAGAAAATTCGCTTGATTATAGTCCAAATCACATTAAATATTTTAAAGAAAAGATTAAGCGAGTAGATGTTATCACATTTATTTCTGAATATGCAAAGAAACAAACTATGCAATATTTTGATATTTCGGGAATAGAAAATACAATAATTTATAATGGAAATTCAATTTCAGAAATTATAAATTGTGATGATTTTCAATCTCCATTAGATATTTCAAAACCTTATTTTTATACGATTGGAGCTTTTCTTGAAAAGAAAAATTTTGAATCACTTGTAAAAATGATGAAATTTTTACCAGATTTTAATTTGATTATTTCTGGGAATTGTACGAATGCCTATGGTCAAAAAATAAAAGATTTAATTGCTAAAGAAAAATTAGAAAACCAAGTTTTTTTATCAGGTAAAGTTTCTGAACGAGCAAAGCAATTTTATATGCAAAATTGCGAAGCGTTCTTATTTCCATCAACTGGAGAAGGTTTTGGTTTGCCTCCCTTAGAAGCGATGAGCTTTGGAAAACCAATTATTTTATCTGATAAAACGTCTTTACCAGAAATTGGTGGAAAAGATGCGTTTTATTGGAATGATTTTGAACCAGAATATATGAAAAATGTAGTGGAAGATGCGTTAAATCAATACAATCAAAATTCAGATTATTTTATAGAAGCTTATATCAAAAGAGCTGGAAGTTTTAGTTGGGATAAAGCGGCAAATGAATATCTAAAGGTCTATGAAATCTAAAATCTATTTTGCGATAAATAATATTTCGAAGAAAATCGACTTCATTCAACTTTCCTATAATACCTTTGCACTCAAATTTATAAAACAAAGAAAATGTCAGATATAAACGAAATTGTAGCCAAACTAAAACAAGGAGAAACAATGCTTTATCCAACAGACACAATTCTTGGACTGGGTTGTGATGCGAAGAATGAGGCTGCAATCGAAAAAATTTATCAGATAAAAAATCGTCCTTCATCAAAATCGTTGATTATTTTGGTTGATTCTCCACGTATGTTACAAAATATTGTTGAGGTGCCAGAATTAGCTTGGGATTTGATTGATTTGAACGAAAAACCTCTTACAATTATTTACGATAATCCAAAAGGTTTACCACAATCGTTAATTGCAGAAGATAATACAATTGCCATTCGAATGACTGATGATTTGTTTTGTAAAAAAATCATCGGGAAATTAGGAGGACCAATTGTGTCTACATCGGCTAATTTATCAGGAGAATCTTCTCCAAAAGTGTTTTCGGAAGTTAATCCTACTATTTTAGAGCGTGTTGACTTTTATCCAGATGAAACAAAAACCTTTGTACCTCAGTTCACTGCATCAACGATAATTAAATTAGGTCTAGATAACGAAGTAAAAGTTATTAGAGAGTAGTTTTTTATTTCAAAACTTATACTTTTGCAGAATGAAAATCTTAGAAGCCGTATCAAATCCAATTTTTAGAAATGTAGCAGAAGTTGCTGATGAAATTAATCAAGAAACTTATGTGGTTGGTGGATTTGTACGCGATTATTTATTGAATCGTGGTCAGAAAAAGGACATCGATTTTGTAACAGTTGGAAATGGAATTTTATTGGCTAAAGAATTGGCTAATAAATTAGGACATACATCACAAGTTTCAGTTTTTAAACGTTTTGGAACAGCAATGTTCAAATATAAAGACACAGATTTGGAATTTGTAGGTGCGCGAAAAGAAAGTTATTCAGAAGATAGTCGAAAACCACATGTTGAAGACGGAACGTTGGAAGACGACCAAAAACGTCGTGATTTTACGATCAATACATTGGCAATTTCGATGAATAAAGAGAATTTTGGCGAATTAATTGATCCTTTTAATGGAGTAGAAGATTTGAATAATAAAATTATCAAAACACCATTAGAGCCGAATGTTACCTATTCTGATGATCCTTTGCGTATGATGCGTGCGATTCGTTTTGCAGCTCAATTGGATTTTGAAATAGAAAAAAAATCTTTTCAGGCAATAATTGATAATGCAGAACGTATTAATATCGTATCTTTTGAACGCGTAATGGATGAGTTTCAGAAAATTATGATGACTGACAAACCTTCGGTCGGATTATTGTTGTTGGAACAATCAGGATTAATGCAACATATTTTACCAGAATTGGTTGCGTTAAAAGGAATCGAAGAGGTTGAAGGTCAGAAACATAAAGATAATTTTTATCATACGTTAGAAGTCGTTGATAATATTTCTGTCAACACAGATAATGTTTGGTTACGTTGGGCAGCGTTGTTGCATGATATTGGAAAAGCTGTAACAAAACGTTTTGATAAAAATGTAGGTTGGACATTTCATTCGCATGAATTTGTTGGATCAAAAATGGTATTAAAATTGTTCAGACGATTAAAATTACCATTAGGACCGCAAGTAAAATATGTTCAGAAGTTAGTCATGATGAGTTCTCGACCAATTGCTGTTGTAACAGACGACGCTACAGATTCGGCATTACGTAGATTATTGTTTGATGCTGGAGAAGATTTCGACGATTTAATTACGCTTTGCAAAGCTGATATTACAACAAAAAATGAACGTAAACAAAAACGTTTCAAACAAAATTTTGAAGTTGTAGAACAAAAAATAAAAGATGTTGAAGAACGTGATAAAGTACGTAATTTTCAACCACCAATTACAGGTGAACAAATAATGGAAATATTTGATATTCAGCCAGGAAAAGAGATTGGAATCTTAAAAAATGCCATCAAAGAAGCAATTTTAGAAGGCGAAGTAGAAAATAATTATAATTCTGCATTAGAATTTGTAATTAATATGGGAAAAGATTTAAATTTGGAACCGAAAAATATTTAGAAAGTGATATATAAAATTCGTGTATTCCTTGATGCAAAAGAGGATGTTTTTAGAGACATAGAAATTAAAGAGAAGCAAACATTATTCACATTGTACAAAGGTATTATTAGTGCTTTTAGTTTACAAGGTGAGGAGTTGGCGTCGTTCTATGAAGTAGATGAAGATGGAAACCAAACAAAAGAAATTCCTTTAGAGGATATGTCTGATGATGGAACTGATGAAACAATGGCTGATTTTTATATCAAAGAAGCTTTTGCTAATCAAGGAGATCGTATGGCTTTTGTATATGATTTTATGGAAATGTGGACATTTGTGGCTGAATTAATTTCTGTAGAAGATAAACCAGCTGTTCTTAATTATCCATTAACGGTTTACCGTTTCGGTTCAATGCCTCTTAAAGCGCCTAAAAAAGACATGATGGTTGATTTAGACGATGAAGAAGATATTGATTTTGCAGAAGATGCTGAATTAAATGATTTACAAATCGACGAAGATTTAGACGTAGACGATTTATAAAAACTACAACTAATCAACTTATATATCAAAAAATCTGAATGGCAACATTCAGATTTTTTTTGTGCTATATATAAACCATTTGATAATTTTTTTACTTCCTCAACCAACCATTTTTCCGTAACTTGCATCTACTGATAAAAGAAAGAATCTATGAAACAGCTACTGTTTTTATTATTAATTTTAACCAATTCGATGCTTATGGCTCAATCCCCAACGATTGATCAAAAGTGGAAGGAAATTGACCAACAAATGCAAAATGGTCAATTCAAATCTATCCAACCAAAAATTGATGAACTTAAAACGTTATCAAAAAAGCAAAATAATCAACAAAGTTATCTGAAAGCTTTGTTTTATGAAGCAAAAATAAAAGTCGCAACTTCTGATGAAACAGATGATGTAAACTTCGTTTTTGATTTGTTTAAAAAGGATTTAGATGAAAAATCAATTGTAAATAATGCGATTGTTTATTCATATTTAGCTGAGTTATATCAATTGTATTACAACGAAAATCGTTGGAAAATCAATAGTCGTACAAATGTCGAAAATCAAGCTACAAATGATGTGAGATTTTGGACAGAAGATACTTTTAAGAAAACAATTAATGATTATTTTTCGAAATCAATTCAACCAAAAAATGAATTAATAAATGCAAAATCTCAAGATTATAAAATGATTTTGAATATTGCAAATGATAAGAAAAATGCGCAACAACAATTTGATTTAACGCCAACATTGTATGATGTTTTAGCAAGAAATTATATCAATTATCTGAATGAGAATGATGAAAAAGATAAAGCAAATCAATTGCTTTCTGATTTAGTTGAGATTAATAAACAAAAAAATAACGAAAATGCTGTTTTGTACAATGAATTGATTTTAATTGATTCAAACCGAGGTTCGACTTCGGTTCAAGAAATTATTAAACAAAAAGAATTTTTAGCAACAAAATATCCAAAAGCATGGTATTCGTCTTATGTGTATGCAACTTTAGCGACAGATTATTATGGTTTGCAAGAAGATAAATTGGCGAACGTAAATAAGATTTTTGAACTACAACAAAAAGTTGCGAAGCTTTATCCAAATTCGGAGGAATTAGAGAATATAAATAATTTAGTTTCGAAGATAAAATCGCAAGAATTAAGTGTACAAGCAGAGCGATATATTAACGAAAATCAGAATACACCAATTCAATTAACGCATAAAAATTTGTCGCAAGTTTTTGTGAGAATTTTCGCTTATAATGAAGGTTTTGATGGAAAAGATAAAATACAAGCGTTAAATGTTTACAACGAAAATAGAATTGCAGAAGCGCAAAAATTTCTGAATAGTTTAAAGGTTGTTGATCAATATGCAATTGATGTTAAATCGTTTGAAGATTATCAAAATCATTCGACAATTGTTAAATTAAATCCACTAAAATCTGGTCGTTATATTGTCCTTTTTTCGAATAATTCTGAATTCAGAATCAACACAAAAGACGATATTGATTATTTAGATGTAATGGTTTCGAAATATGCGATAAATTCTTTAAATGATAAATTGTCGGTTGTGAATCGTGAAACTGGAAAACCAGAAAGTAATGTTGCGGTTGAGTTTTCTAATTTGACAAATTATAATAAAAAGGAAACAAAAACTTTAACATCGGATAAAGATGGAATAATAACAATTCCTTCGGGCTGGAGAAATCTTCAATATCGTGTGAAAGACGAACATACTATTTATTCAACGTATTACTACGATTATGATCGTGATGATGAAGATGATGATTCTTCTGTCAAGATTTTCACAGATCGTGCGATTTATCGTCCTGGACAAACGGTTTATTTCAAAGGAATTTATTATTTATCGAAAGATAAAACTCGAAATATCATTCCAAATTCTAAATTGACGATTGCTTTATATGATGTTAACAATAAAGAGCTTTCTAAAATAGATTTAACAACTAATGAATTTGGATCTGTAAATGGAAGTTTTATTTTGCCAAGTTCTGCTTTAACAGGTAACTTTTCGATCAGAGCTATTAATGAAGACGGTTATTATTCATTCAAAGTGGAAGAATATAAACGTCCAAAATTCAAAGTAGAAATAGAGAAAAATAAAGGTGTTTATAGTTTAAACGACAAGGTAAAAGTAGAAGGAAAGGCGATTGCTTTTTCTGGTGCTAATATCGATAATGCTAAAGTTTCGTATCGTGTTTATCGTCAAGAAATTTTTACATTTTGGCCTTGGTATCGCTCAATTCCAGCAGGTCGTGGAGAACGAGAAGAAATTACGTTTGGAGATACAACAACAGATGCGGAAGGAAAATTTAACTTTGAATTTGTAGCAAAACCAGCTTCGGAGAAAAAGAAAGATGAGGTAAGAACCTACAATTATTTTATTGAAGTAAATGCAACGGATATCAATGGAGAAACGCAATCAGAATCTTCTTCCGTAAAAGTTGGAGACACAAGAATATCGTTAAATATTGCTATTTCTGAGAAAGCTAAAGTAGATGATTTGAAAGCTTTCAAAATTGAAGTGAAAAACTTGAATGATGAAAAATTAGATGGAAAAGGACACGTCGAAATTTATTCGTTAAATGCACCAAAAGAAATAGTTCGTCGTCAAAAATTTACAACAGATTATAATATTTATTCGAAAGAAGAATTCAAAAAAATATTTCCGAATGAACCTTATGGTGACGAAATGAATCCAAAAACGTGGACAACAAATCAAAAGGTTTTTGAAAGTGATTTTGATACAAAAATTTCTGATGAAATTAAATTTAATCAAGCTTCAAATTTAGAAGAAGGTTATTATGTTGTAAAAGGTTTTGTGATGGACGGAACACAAAAAGTGGAAGTGGATAAATTGATTTATGTTTCGAATGAAAAGAAAGCAAATGCAATTAAAACACTTTTAGCAGTTTCGCCTAATAAATTGACTTTCGAACCAAAAGATGTTGCAAAAATTGAGTTCAAATCGGGTTCTAAAAATACATTTGTGTATTATGAAGTAGAGGCGAATCAAACAATTATTGAGAAAGGTTTTTTGGATTTGAGTAAAAAATCTGTAGTCGAAATTCCAATTAAAGAAGAATATCGCGGTGGAATTTATGTGAATTATGCCATGACGAAATTCAATGATGTGCAAACAGGAAGTCTTAATTTGGCAGTTCCGTTTACCAATAAACAACTGAAAGTTACGGCTGAAGTTTTACGTGATAAATTGACGCCAGGTGCAAAAGAAAAATGGCAACTAAAAATTGAAGGACCAAATAAAGATAAAGTTTCAGCTGAGGTTTTAACAAGTATGTACGACGCTTCGTTGGATCAATTTGCGTCAAATTCATTAGATTTTAATGTGTATGATTTTACAAATTCAAGAAGAAATAACCCTTTTAATCTATATCAATTTTATATAACAAATCAATCTCGAGCAATTTATTATCGTACAAATTATGATTTTTATGCAAGAGGATATGCAGGATTAGACCTTAATTTATTTGATTTTGGTTTCAATCAATATCGCATGAATCGTATGATGATGAAGTCTGTTGCGCCAGGTGTAAAAATAAAAGAAGTATCAGAAAATGAAATTCATGTTGAGGTACAAATGGGGGCTGCTGCTGATGTAAGTTTAGAAGGTTCTGTTGTAACAGCTTTAGGAATTACAAGAGATAAGAAATCGTTAGGTTATTCAACTCAAGCAGGAGAACCTGGAGCTTCTGCAAATGTAACAGTTCGTGGAGTTTCTTCTGCCGAAATTTCAAATGCACTTTATGTTGTAGATGGAGTTGTGTATGATATAATGCCAGAACTTAATTCAGATGATATTCAGTCTATGAATGTATTGAAAGGAGAAGAGGCGACTGCTTTATATGGAGCAAGAGGAGCAAATGGAGTAGTGATTATTACAACTAAAAAAGAGGCAAACGCAACTTTAGATAATGTAAAAGCGCGTACAAATTTAAATGAAACAGCCTTCTTTTATCCAAACTTAAAAACAGATGCAAAAGGAAATATTATTATAGAATTTACTACGCCAGAAAGTTTAACAGAATGGAAATTTATGGCAATTGCACATACGCCAGACCTTAAAACAGGTTATTTGGAGCAAAATGTTCGCACGCAAAAAGACTTGATGGTTGTGCCAAATATGCCACGTTTCTTACGTGAAGGCGATCAAATTTCGGTTTCGTCTAAGATTAATAATTTATCAGATAAGGTATTAAATGGTTCTGCGAAATTGATGTTGTTTGATGCGTTTACCAATCAACCAATTGATGCACAATTCAAATTGACAAATGCAGTTCAGAATTTCTCTGTTGCAAAAGGAAGCTCGGATCAAGTGACGTGGACAATTGATGTTCCGAAAAATGTACAAGCAGTTGTGTATCGTGTGGTGGCTTCGGCTGGAGATTTTTCGGATGGTGAAGAATCGGCTTTACCAATTTTGACAAATCGTATGATGGTGACAGAAACGTTGCCGATTTATGTGAAAGAAGGTCAAAAGAAATCGTTCCAATTTGATAACATGATCAACAATAAATCGACTTCGTTAGATAATTTCAAATTAACATTCGAGATGACAACGAATCCGATTTGGTATGCAGTTTTCTCGTTGCCTTATTTGCGCGAATATCCTTACGAATGTGCAGAGCAAGTGTTCTCGCGTTTATATGGAAATATGATTTCAGAAAAAGTGATCAATTCAAATCCAAAAATTAAAGCTGTTTTTGATGATTGGAACAAAAAAGGTGAATTGAAATCAAAATTACAATTGAACCAAGAATTGAAAAATATCATTTTAGAAGAAACGCCTTGGATGAAAAATGCAGAAAGCGAAGAAGAGCAAATGAAGCAAATTGCAGTTTTATTTGAATTGAATCAAATGCAAACGGAAATGAAATCGGCTTTCCAAAAATTATCGGATAAACAACAATCAAATGGTGGCTTTGCTTGGTTTGACGGTGGTCGTCCAAACGAATATATCACAACGCATATTGTTTCTGGTTTCGGAAATATGAAGAAAATGGATGTGAATTTCAAAGCATTTGAAATAGATGTAAATCCATTAATCAAAAAAGCGATTCAGTTTATTGATGATGAGAATTTAAAACGTTTCAAAGAGTTCAAAAAAGATCAAAAATCATTCAAGGATGTTGCGTATTCAGACGGTTTACATTATTTATATGCGCGTTCGTTTTTCTTAGAAGATTATCCGATGTCGAAAGAATTGGAAGAAATGAAAACAGCGATGTTAAAGAATCTAAATGATACAAAATTAGAGTTGTCGTTGCAACAAAAAGCAATGGCTGCAATTGTGATGAATCGTTTTGGAATGCAGTCTGCTGCTAAGATTGTAGTCAATTCGATCAAAGAAAAAGCAGTAGAATCGGATGAAATGGGTATGTATTGGAAAGAAAATCAACCGGGTTGGTTTTGGTATCAAGCGCCTGTAGAAACACAATCGTTGTTAATCGAAGCATTTGACGAGGTAACAAAAGATGAAAAATCTGTCGAAGAAATGAAAGTTTGGTTATTGAAAAATCGTCAAACAAATCAGTGGAATTCGACAAAAGCAACGACAAAAGCGGTTTATGCTTTAATGAATTTCGGAAAATCTTGGATAGATGCAGAGAAAGGAATTGAAGTGAAGATCGGAAATCAAAAAATTGATTTAGATAACAATGCGCAAGCTGGTTCGGGTTATGTAAAAACTTCTTGGAACAAAGAAGAAATTAAACCTGAAATGGGTAAAGTTGAAGTTTCGAAAACTTCTCCAGGTGTTGCTTGGGGAGCGATGTATTGGCAATATTTTGAAGATTTAGATAAAATAAAATCTGCTGAAACTGGAATTAAATTCAACAAGAAATTATTTGTTAAATCGAATTCTGCAAATGGTCCAATTCTGAAAGAAATTACAACGTCAACACCGATAAAAGTTGGTGATATTGTAACTGTTCGATTAGAGATTTCTGTTGATCGCAACATGCAGTTTGTACACATCAAAGATATGCGTGCAAGTGGTTTCGAACCTGTGAATGTACTTTCTGGTTACAAATGGAAAGGCGAATTTGGATATTACGAAAGCACAAGAGATGCTGCAACTAATTTCTTTTCGGATTACATGAGAAAAGGAACATATGTTTTCGAATATGATTTGAAAGCGAATAATGCAGGTAATTTCTCGAACGGAATTACATCGATGCAAAATATGTATGCACCAGAATTGAGTGCGCAAAGTGAAGGAATTCGTGTTGAAATTAAATAGATTTTAACTTGTAAGTTTAATAATAAAGGCAAGATTTTTAATCTTGCCTTTATTTTGGTTAAAAGATACCTAAGAGTTGGTGAACTCTTAAGCAAGAGTTTAGTAATTCCTGCTTAGCTTTCTTTTGATTTATGAGTTGCGTGAGTTACGAGATTAGTGTTTCGAATTTTACACTTTGTAAAACATATTACGTACAACTTAAAACGTTAAGCGTATCACATACAATTCAAGATTTTATTTATCTTTAAAATCAAATAACACTAAATGAAGAAAAGACTTCTACTCAATATTGTACTCATTCCTTTTATCGGATTTGCGCAGCTGCAAACCATTTTTCAATCTAAAATAGATTCGATTTACGAAAAAAATAAAAACGCTGTCGGAATTATTGTTCACGTTGAAGCACCAGAACAAAACATTTCGTGGAGTTATGCAAAAGGAGTTTTGGATATTAAAACCAACGAAATTTTAAACAGCCAACAACCGGTTTTAATCGCAAGTAATACCAAACCTTATGTAGCTGCTGCAATTTTGCGTTTGGTAGAAAAAGGTCAAGTTAGAATTAACCAATCGATCAAGAATTTATTGTCTAAGAAGACTCGTCAATTGCTCGAAAAAGATGGTTATGATTTGAATACGATAACAGTCAAACATTTGTTGTCGCACACTTCTGGAATACAAGATTATGTCGATGATGCGTATTTTGAATTAGTTAATCAGCGACCGCAATATAAATGGACGAAGGAGGAACAAATAAAACGAGCAATGGAAATCGGAAGTCCACAAAAAGTAGGAGAAAAGTTTAGTTACGGTGATATCAATTATTTGCTTTTAGCAGAAATTATTGAACAAAAAACGCGTCAACCATTTTACAAAGTAATTCGAGATTTGTTAAAGTATAAAGAATTAGGTTTGACACAAACGTGGTTTATCGATTTGGAGAAATATCCTTCGAAAACACTTCCGCTTGCGCATCAATATGCAGATAAATACAAGTGGGATTCGTATGATTTAGATCCTTCGTGGGATTTGTATGGTGGTGGTGGAATAGCTTCGACAGCGAAAGAATCGGCTCTGTTTTTTCAGTATTTGTTTGAAGGGAAAATTATTCAGAATAAACAAATTTTGGATTCGATGTCAACATATGTTTTACCTTCGGATCAATCGAAATATTGTTTGGGAATTTATCATTTTGATATGGGATTCAATGCCTATTATCATGGTGGTTGGTGGGGAACAGATGTGATTTATTCGCCAGAAACTAATGCGACAATTACAGTTTTTATCTTGCAAAAAGGGTTTCAACATATCATTAATCCTTTTATTGGAAAAGAATTTCTGAAGTTGTTGATGAAGAAGAGTTAGAATTTTGAATAATTTTCTCATAAGATTTGACATTTTTTTAATTCATTCTAAGTATAAAACTTTCTAAATTTGAGGCATGAAAAAATCAATACTTAGTATATTTTCTGCAATTGTTTTAACGTTCTCAGTTACAGCAAATGCACAAGAAATCGAAGAACAAATCGTAATCGAAAATCGTGTAAATGATGCCAAACAACAAGATAAATCTTATGTTATCTTGATTTCGGCAGATGGTTTTCGTTATGATTATGCTCAAAAACATGAAGCTAAAAATCTATTAGCTTTGGCTAAAAATGGAGTGAAAGCAGATGCCATGTATCCGTCTTTTCCTTCTGTTACATTTCCAAATCATTATACAATTGTAACTGGTTTAACACCTATTCATCATGGTTTGGTAGGAAATAATATGTTAGACAGAGAAGTTGGTGATCGTTATTTATTGGGAAATAGAAATGCAGTTATCAATCCGAAATGGTACGGAGGAACGCCAATCTGGAACCTTGCAGAACAGAACAAAATGTTAGCTGCTTGTTACTATTGGCCAGGTTCGGAAGCGCCTATTAATGGTATGTTCCCAACGTATTCGTACAAGTATTCGGAAAAATCACCAATTGATTACCGTATTCAGCAAGTTGTAAATTGGTTGGAGTTACCAGCTGAAAAACGTCCACATTTAATTACGTTTTATTTTCCGGAAGTAGATCACGCAGGGCATTCTTTTGGTCCTGATGCACCTGAAACAAAGGAAGCTGTACAATTTGTAGATCAATCAATCAAGAAATTGAATGATGAGGTTGCAAAAACAGGTTTGAAAGTGAATTTTGTTTTTGTTTCTGATCATGGAATGACAAGAATTGATGATGAAAATCCATTGAAATTGCCAATTAAAATTGATGAATCAAAAGTACAAGTTGCTTCAAATGGTTCTTATGTAAGTCTTTTTGTAAAAGATAAAAATGATATCGAATCAATTTACAAAGAAATAAAAGCAGTTCAGAATAATACGTTCGAAGTGTATAAAACAACAAATGTCCCATCTAAATATCATTTTGATAAAAAGAATGATCGATACAATCGTATTGGAGATATTATTTTGATTGCACATGCTCCAAACTATTTCTCAAACAAAAATGCACCGAAAGGTTCGCATGGTTTTTATGTAAAAGAAACGCCAGAAATGAAAGCGACTTTTATGGCTTGGGGACCAAATATTAAGTCTGGTAAAGAGATTAAAGTTTTTCCAAATACAGAAATCTATCCAATGCTTGCGAAGATATTAGGTTTACCAATTCAAGAAAAAATTGATGGAACAAATCAATTAGCCAATAAAATTTTGGTGAAATAATTTAGATTTTACTCAAAATACAAAGCCAACTTATTAAGAGTTGGCTTTTTTTGTTATTGAATTTTCATTGACTTATAAGAATTCGTCATTTTGAATTTATTTTTTCTTAAAATTCAGATTTGATATAATAATAGCAAAAATAATAACGGCGATTCCTGTCCATTGTATTGCGAGTACTTGTTCATGTAAAAGGACAAAAGCCATGGTTACTGAAACGGGTAATTCTAACGAAGAAACAATACTTCCCAAACCTAATCCTGTGTGCGGAAAACCTTTGTTTAAAAGAATAGGAGGTAAGACAGTTCCGAAAATTGCCAACGGTAATCCCCAAGTATAAAAAATGCTAAAATTGAATGCATGAATTCCATTTACATCATTTGAAAAGTTGTTGTAAAAGCTCATTAAACCATCAAAGTAATAAGGTCCGATTTGGCTAAAAAACAAAAATAGAGACACAATAATAGAACCTCCAAAAAGCATCCACAAACTTTTTTTATAAGCTGGTAAATAATTGGCTAAACTATTCGATGTAAACATGGTAGTCGTAAAAGAACAAGCTGCTAAAAATCCCCAAAACAATCCTTTAGGATTTAACTCGACTTCTTGGTTGATTAAATTTGTTGCCAAAACAGTTCCAAATAATACCAAAACCATTGCAATTAATTTTTTGGCAGAAGGAAATTGTTTTCCCAAAATACTCTCAACCAAAATACTAATCCAAACCGTTTGCATCAACAATACAATTGCGATTGACACATTGATATATTGTACCGCTAGATAGTAAAATAAACTTGTGAAACCTAACGAAGTTCCAGCAAGAATCAACCTTTTTTTATCTTTTTGTTCAATCTTTGGTAAATCTTTTTTACTCATCATAAATAAGTTGATGATTCCCAAAATCAAAATTCCTAATACAAACTGAGAAGTTGTTACCTCGGCAGTCGTATAGCCTTGATCGTATGCAATTTTTACAAATGTTGCTAACATTCCGTAGAAGCTAGCGCCCATTGCAACGAACAAAACTCCCTTCAAAATACTTTTATTTTCCATAATTTTTTACGCAAAAAAACGGCCTGATTAAATTTAAAATCAAGCCGTGCAAGTTACTTTATTTTTTCTGACTAAAAAAGTCCGTTAATTTCTCCTTCTATTTTATTGAAAATGAATCCTAAATCTTCTTTATTTTCAACAAAATCTAAATTATCCACGTCGATTACCAACACTTTTCCTTCTTTATAATTCGAAATCCACTTGTCGTATTTCTCGTTTAGACGATTCAAATAATCAATACTAATCGAATTTTCGTAATCGCGACCACGTTTCTGAATTTGCGAAACCAATGTAGGAATTGAAGCTTTAAGATAAATCAATAAATCTGGTGCTTCTACAAAACTTGTCATCAAATTAAAAACACGTAAATAGTTGTTATAATCTCTTGTAGACAATAATCCCATATCGTTCAAGTTACTCGCAAAAATATGCGCATCTTCGTAAATTGTACGATCCTGAATAATGTCTTTTCCGCTTTCTCTAATCTCTTTTACTTGATTAAAACGGCTTCCTAAGAAATAAATCTGAAGATTGAACGCCCATTTTTCCATGTCGTTGTAAAAATCATCCAAATACGGATTCATTTCTACATCTTCAAACTGAGCTGTCCAGTTGTATTGTTTTGCTAAAAGGTTTGTTAGAGTAGTTTTACCTGCTCCAATATTTCCGGCTATGGCGATATGCATTTTCCAATTATTTTAACGTTTGCAAATATACTAAAGCTTAATTTTCAAAACAAAATATAAGCTAGCGACTCATAGAAAAATCTTTTTTTAGAAAAAAATTATTCCGATTGATTTATGAATTTTTATTCAATTATAAATTAAAAATAAATAAGGATTAGTAATTAGTTTTAATTGATTAAATAGTTTATTATTAATTATTTGTATTTAAAATAGTATAAGTGTAAATTTTATTTTCGACCAAAGTATAAAGATTTTTTTCGCTAAACGCAAAACTTTTTACATTTTCTAAATCGATAAAAGTCGTCAAATTTTGATTAACAATATTTTTTGATATTAGTTTATTGTCATTTATATAGAAAATAACATCTTTATAAAAATAAAAAGGTTGCTGATTGGTGTCAAATTCAAAATTAGATTTGAAATTTCCATAATCATCGTAAACATAAATTGTTTTCTGACCTTTTAAATACACCAAATTTTTGTACACATGTATTTTATCGATTGATTGATCATTATACTTCAAATAAATTTGTTTTGATGTCAGAATTGGTTTTTGTAACTGATAATTATAGTAAACAATTTTATTCCCGATTAAATCATAAAACCAACAAAATTGCGTGTCAACAACTTTTAATGCTGCAGGCATAAAATCGTTAGATTTAATCTTTACAATATCCTGAATAGGATTCAAATCTTCGTCTAAAATAGTGAGTTGATTAAAATTTGAATACACATAAGCTCGAAGTGGATTATTGACATCAACTGAAGTAATAATATTTTTGAGATCAATACTTTTGTTCTTTTTCGACTGAAATATTTTTTCAATTCTAGTATCTGAAATCAAATAAATCGAATTATTTAGATCAGTATCAATTGATTTGATTGTTTTATTTTCAATCAAAACTGAATCTTTTAACTCAAACTTTTGAGAAAAAACAGTGATAAATGCAGAAACAAAAATAATTGAAAAAATGGTTTTCATTTACTTGAAAATTACTTCATAACCAAATCTACAAATTGAGAGTAGGATTACCAAAATAAATATGTATCGAATAAATTTATTCCCTTTGTTGATGGCTAATTTTGCTCCAATAAAACCTCCTAAAGCGTTGCAAATAGCCATTGGTAAAGCTATTTTCCAGATAATTTGCCCTTTGATTAAAAACAAACAAATCGAACCAAAATTAGTTGCTAAATTGATCAGTTTTGCATTAGTATTAGCTTTCAAAAAATCCATACCAAGAAGTGTTACGAATCCCAAAATAAAGAAAGTTCCAGTTGCAGGACCAATAAAACCATCGTAAAAACCAACTGCAATACTCACAATACAACCATTGATAATCGCAATGTGGTAAGGAATTTTACGCTCGGTTGCTTGTCCAAAATCTTTCTTGAAAATAGTGTAAATGGCTAAAACAATCAAAATGATTAACAAAACAGGCTTCATAAAATCATTATTGATAACCGTTAACAATTGTGATCCTAAAAAAGCAGAAACAAATGCGCATATAGCCATAATCGTGAAAAGTTTCCAATCTATTTTTACCTTTTTTAGATATTGTGAAGTTGCTAAAGCTGTTCCACTAAATGCTGGAATTTTTAGCGTTCCGATTACTGTTGAAACAGGTAAATTAGGTAAAAAAGCAAGTGATAATGGCGTTTGTATTAATCCACCACCACCAACAATAGAGTCGATGAAGCCAGCGCAAAAAGCTGCCATGCATAAATAGAATAAAATCTCGATTTCCAAAACTGAAAAATTTTGGCAAATGTATAAGAGAAATAATAAATAATGAAGGAATTATTAAAAATTGTAGCCACGATGAGACTCGAACTCATACTGTCAGAACCGGAATCTGATATTCTATCCATTAAATTACGCAGCCAAAAGTTTTGCAAATATAGATAAATAGACTATTTGAGTTGAATATTTTGTCTAAAATTTCGGTGTTGGGTTGCGGTAAAATAATCTCTGAAAATTTGATTGATTTCTTCATTTATTTTTGAAGCTTTAATTCCAAGTTGTGGATAAATTTCAATGATAAATTGAGTGATTTTCTCAACAGTTTCTATTCCAAATGAATGAATTTCAGTTTCGATTTCTTCTGAAATAGGAGAATTATTTGTCAATAAATTTTCTATTGTTTTAGCAAATTCAATAGTTTTCGAAGTTGATTTAATAACGAAATTATCAAAATTAGTTTGTTTTTGGTATTGAATAATCTCTAAACTTTTTTCGATAAAATGTTCTGCCATTCCAAGATAATTTACCAATAAAGTTAAATCAGCAAAAATTCGGAAAGGTATTTTTTCGACCAAATCATCACTATAAAATTCATTATAAATAAAACTATAATCTTGATGAACGATTTCATTTTCTACTTCAAAACTATGAGAAGATGTAGCAACCATTCCCATTGATTTCCAAGTTGAAATTAATTTAACTTGAGATTTATTTAAAATAAATGACAAAAACTTTGGTTCACCATTTTTATCCAATTTCTCTTTTCCATCTTCGATTATTTTCGCATTTAATGTAAAATGAGTGAGGTAAGGAGCGCCAGTTGCATAATGCCACAAACCGTTTATGATATATTTATCTCCAACTTTTTCAGCAGTTCCACCAAGCATTCCGCTTCCACCAAAACACGTTTTTTGTGATGAAAATAAATTATAAGCAATATCGGGTTTTAGATTTCGAGAAAAATAATTTGCTCCACTACAAAGAGTTATAAACCAACCTAAACTTCCGTCAATTTTAGCAACTGATTGAAGAATTTTTAATCCTTCAGAAAAATGTAAGCCAAGTCCATTGTATTGTTTCGGAACCCAAATATTCAACCAATTTTGAGTATAAATATGATCGAGAACTACTTGATTAAAGGATTCTTTATTCAATAATTCTTTTTGAATTTTGGGAATATCAAGCATTATTTTCATTCAAAATTTTTCTCCAATTAAAATATCCAGAAATCGCCACACAGAATAAAATCAACGATAAAATAGCATATAAATACAAATCTTTGTGAATCATTAATGGAATTGAAATAATGTTACTAATATTCAACAAAATCCAATTTTCGAGTTTACGTTTTGCCATTAACCACATACCAGCCCATGCAAATGCGCTTACGATTGAATCCCAAATTGGAACGTCAGAATCGGTGATATGTGTAAGTGTTAAATAAAAAATGGTAAAACTACTTAAAACAATTCCTGAGACAACTCCCCATTCTTTTTTGTTGGTTATCGTAATTTCAATTTCGTGTTTTTGTTGTCCAAATTGCCAATATAACCAACCATAAATGCTCATCACTAAATAATAAATATTAAGAGTGAACTCGGCATATAGCTTAGAATTGAACATAACGAAAAGCGATAATGTAATTCCTGCAATTCCAAATAAATAATTTTTTGGATTATTGAATCTCGCCAATACGACTTGAAAAATAGAAAATGTGACACCTAGCCATTCAAGCCAAGTTGTGTGTAAAATAATTTCCTTCATCATAATTTGTTTTGATGAGGAGATAGAAGTTATTGCTAACATCAATTCCTCCGCCAGCATTATCTGGATCAGGTATAGAACAAAATTGTTCTTGGGTATATTCTCAGCTTTTTAGCACCCCATTGAAAGGCAAAGATGAAAAGTTTTGATGAGTTTTCCTAATTAATAATCAAAAAAGCTTTCTCNNGAGAAAGCTTTTTTGATTATTGTATTTTTTATATCAAACCAAATTGCTTGAAATGATGTGTAAAATGTTTTTTATGAAATGTTTTCCAATCTTCGTATCCAATATCATTTAAAACAGGATTGACAATTTTAGCATCAGGATTTTCTGTGAAATATGAATTGAATTTATCAATTTCTTGTTCTAATTTTTCTATTGCAGCTTCTAAAGAATGGTAACGTAAATCTAGTAAACCTTCCATTCCATTTGCTTTTATCCCCTTTTGCATTTCATGATCAGATTCTAATAAAAAGGATTTGTATTGGGGTATTTGCTCTGCAGGAATTCGACAAGGTACTGTTAAACCTCCATTTGAAATTTTAGTGGTTACAATCAAATGTTCAACCATGTGTTGAGGTGTCATAATTCCCCATTCTGGCTGTTGATCTACTTTTAAACTTTTTAGTTTAGAAATAAGACTGGCTTTATCTTCAAAATTTAAAAACATATTTTTTCTGTGAAGTTAGTTAGTCGTATAATAATAATCAATAAAATTCAAGATTTATTTTGTTAATTGTTCAAGCCTTTTTATATAAGCGTCTACAAAATTCTGAATGAAACTTGTTGTGGTTATAGAGTTCTAATTGTCCAATCTTAATAACTTTAAGGGTATATCCTTCGGTTGTCATTTTAATTAAGTTCTTTGAAATCTTTCTAGAATTTGCTTCTTTTCATAGACTTCCCATAAAAGTCCAATTGTTTTTTGAGTTTAGTTATCTGATTTCATTTTAAGAAAGTTTATGTAAAAATTTTCAATGAATTAATTATCATTTTTAATGAATATCGTATAAGAAAAATGTAAATTAGTATTGTATTAAATGAAACAAATGATAAATATTCAGCCCAATTTAGAAAATGATTTAGTAGAACTTCAACCGCTCAACGATAATGATTTTGAAGCGCTTTATTTAGCTGCTTCAGACCCGAAAGTTTGGGAACAGCACCCAAATAAAAATCGTTGGAAAAGAGATGTTTTTATGAATTTTTTCGAAGGTGCAATTCAAAGTAAAGGTGCTTTCAAGATTATTGATAAACAGACAAATCAAGTTGTTGGTAGCTCTCGTTTTTACGATTATGATGAGCAAGATTCATCTATTTTGGTTGGTTATACGTTTTATTCGACGAATTGTTGGGGAAAAGGTTTTAATCCGTCTGTTAAGAAATTAATGTTTGATTATATTTTTCAGTTTGTTGACAAAATTTATTTACATGTTGGCGCTGATAATGTACGTTCGCAAATTGCAGTAGAGCGTTTGGGTTGTAAAAAAGTGAAAGAAGAACAAATTGAATATTTTGGAGAAGAGCCAAAGTTAAATTTTATTTATCAGTTGAATAAAGTTGACTGGTTTAAGTAATTGATAATTAAAACTATTTTTTGAGGACAGATTTTTTATGTCCTTTTTTTGAAAAAAAACTTAAAAATATGATTATGTTTTTCGTAATAAAATATACTTTTACTGAAGTTTTCATAATAATGAATGAGTAATATTACATTAAACCCAATTTATGAAAAGATTATTGATGACTTATCAAATCAAAAATACTCTATTTCAGACTTTTTTTTCTCAACAGAGGAAACAAAGCAACTTCGCGAAGCTATAATTCGAAAAGAAAATAAAAAAGATTTTCATCAAGCTGCTGTCGGAAGTTCGGTTAACGAACAAATTATAAAATCAATCAGAGGCGATAAAATCAGATGGATTGATGAAGAAAATAAAACAGAAACGGAAGAAATTTTTTTCTCAAAAATCAATGATTTTATTGACTATCTCAATTTAACATGCTACATGGGCATTGAGGAAAGTGAATTTCATTACGCTATTTATCCCGAAGGGACATTTTACCAAAAACATGTTGATGCTTTTAAGAATGATGATAGACGCACACTTTCTATTGTATTGTATTTGAATGATGAAGAGTGGAAAGATGAATTTGGCGGACAATTGACCTTGTATTTGGCAGATGAAAATAAGGCTGAAAAAGAATTAGATATTTTACCTCTTGCTGGTCGTTTGGCTGTTTTTGATAGTAAAACTATTCCGCACGAAGTAAAAACTGTTAATCGACCAAGATATAGTATCACAGGTTGGTTGAAAACCAGAGGAAATATTTTGACATATTTGTAATAAAATCTGTAGTTGCTTCGAGATTTCAATTTCTATTTACATTAGATAAATATTGGCATCAATTTGAACGATTTAGACAATAAGAATCAAAAAAACTCAACCAATTGGTTGAGTTTTTTTGATATGTTATTAAAAATATAATTAAGCTTCAAAGAATTCTGCTACATAACGTTCTGCGTCTAATGCAGCAGCACAACCAGATCCAGCAGCAGTAATTGCTTGTCTGTAAACAGAATCTTGCACATCACCAGCAGCAAAAACACCTGCTACATTTGTTTTGTACGAACGATCTTGCGTGATTAAATATCCCGTTTCGTCCATATCCAATTTCCCTTGGAATAATTCTGTATTTGGTTTATGTCCAATCGCGATAAAAACTCCATCAACGATTAATTCTTTTTCTTCGTTTGTAACATTGTTGATGATTTTCGCTTTTTCAACAACATTGTTTCCTTCCAAACCAATTAATTCGTGGTTATATAAAACCTCTAAATTATGTGTATTTGCAACACGATCTTGCATCGCTTTAGACGCGCGCATTTCCTCTTTACGAACCAATAAATAAACCTTGTTACAAAGTTTTGATAAGTAAGTTGCTTCTTCAGCAGCGGTATCACCACCACCAACTACCGCAACATCTTTACCGCGGTAAAAGAAACCATCGCAAGTTGCACAAGCTGAAACTCCGCTACCAGCGTATTTAGTTTCATCATCTAAACCTAAATATTTCGCAGTTGCACCTGTCGAAATAATAATAGAACGAGCTTGGTAAGTTCCATTGTTCGATTTTACAGTATGTACATCACCTTCTTTTTCTCCAAAAGTTACTTCCGTTACATATTCGTATTTTATTTCAGTTCCAAAACGCTCTGCTTGTTTTTGTAAATCAGCCATCAATTCTGGTCCTGTAACTGCTTCTGGATAACCTGGGAAATTCTCAACATCCGTTGTTGTTGTTAATTGTCCACCTGGCTCCATACCAGTTAAAATCAAAGGATTCATGTTCGCGCGTGCAGCATAAATTCCCGCTGTATAACCCGCAGGTCCAGATCCTATTATGATAACATCTCTTACGTTATTTTCCATTGTGTTGTTTTATTTTTTTACAAATTTAGTATTTCTTATTTATTTTTCTCGATTCTATAAATAGATGAAAATTATAGATTCATAATTTTATACACTAATTCAATTAATAATTGGCTTGGCGTCACATTTCCAGTAGTTCCAACACCTTTTCCTTTCAAATCATATTCACGTATAAATGAGATAATTCTCGTAGCTTTTTTTAGCGGATAATTACTTGCAGCTGTCATCATTCCTTGTACAAAATACGGATTAATTCCTAATACTTTCGCCAAATTTTGCTTCGATTTATCTGGCGTAACATGTATTTGAATGATGTTTGTAAACAGATTAAAAATTGTTGTGATTGAAACGACGTACGGATTATCCTTCGGATTTTTCTCGAAATATTTAATGATTTTGAATGCTTTTTCGATGTTCTTCGTTTCGATTGCATTGCGAAGTTCAAAAACATTATAATCTTTACTAATCCCAATATGTTCCTCAATATGATTTGGTGTGATAGTTTTATCCGCGCCAACAATTGTAAAGAGTTTTTCTAATTCATTGTTCAAACGAGATAAATCTGCTCCGACATACTCCGTCAACAAAAACTTTGCTTTTGGTTCAATCTTAAATTGATTAGCTGCAACTTTTTGTTCTATCCAAGAAGGTAACTCGCTTTCATAAATCTTTTTGAATTCGTGGTAATACCCTTTTTCATTCAGAACTTTATAGATTTTCTTGCGTTTATCAAGTGAATTTCCTTTGTAATTGATGATTAAAACCGTCGAATCTTGTACTTGATTTGCATACATTTCCAACTGATCTATCGAACGGCTAAGATGTTGCGCTTCTTTTACAATCACTACAGATTTTTCTGCACCCATCGGGTATTGACGCGCCATTCCAATCAATTGTCCAACTTCTACATCTTGTCCATAAACTATTGTTTGGTTAAAACCTTTTTCTTCTTCTGTTAAAATATTTGCTTCCAACAAATCAGTTACCTGATCGATGAAAAACGGCTCGTCGCCCGCCAAGAAGTAAATCGGTTTATAGTTTTTGTTTTTTATATCTTTGATCAAAGATTCTACAGGACTCATACAATGACTGAATTAGTACAATTAAATTTTTCCGAAAAATACCAAATAAGATTGAAACAAGCCCAAGATAAATTGTATATCTTTTGTTTGATTCGAAAAAAATGGTTGGTCTATACGCCCGAAGAATGGGTTAGGCAACACGTTCTGAATTATTTAATCAACGATTTGGGTTATTCAACTTCGGCGATTGCGTTGGAAGTTGCAATTGATATTACAGGAATGCGAAAACGTGCAGATATTGTCGTTTATCAGCAAGAAAAACCATTTATTATGGTGGAATGTAAAGCGCCGAATATTGCAATTTCGCAAGCAACTTTTGATCAAATAGCGCGTTACAACATTGTGTTAGGTTCTCAATTGTTGATGGTAACAAATGGTTTGAATCATTTTTATTGTATGATGGATTTTGTTCAAAAAAGATATAATTTCTTGAAAGAGTTGCCGAAGAAAGGATAATTTGAAAATGAGCTAATGTGTTGATGTGAAAATTTGTCAATTCGAGCGATTTTAATGGATCTTGACTACGTTTCAAACGTAGCTGACCACGTCCCGAACGTAGTCGACGTGGTTCTGAAGCAAGCTGATTACGTTCCGAAGTAAGCTAGCTTTGTATTTTAGTAAGCTGATGAGGTTTTATACCTAGTTGATTACGTCCAGAACTTAGCTGACAATGTCAGGAACGTCAAATTTGGGGTTAGGTTACCTCGTTTTCTTGGTTCGTAACCAAGCCAGCTTGGTAAAAGAGACCGTCAACTTAGTAAATTTGGAAGCTGACTAGGTTCAGAACGTCGTCAGCTAAGTGTTTAAGTAAGTTTGCTGAGTAAATTAGGTAGTTAGCTTAGTGTATTACATGGAAAATGTAGTTTATTTTGTGAAATGGTTTAACTTTATTAACAAAGAAGTAATTTGTTTAATCCTTCAAGAAGAAATAGAAATATAGGTACTGCCAAACAGGGTTTTAGTAAGAATAATAAGTTGACGATTTCTACTCCATATGGTAGTTACCAATCTTTTTATGAAAAACTAACAACTTATAAAAAAGAGAGTAGAATTATTAATAATCATGAATTTGTGTTTGTAGTGGAAGATACAAGACTAAATTCTGTTCACGCATGTTCAATAAATGATATTGTAAAAATTATTTCAAATATACCTGTTGAGGATTATGGAGAATTAAAATTTATAGTTTTGAGACAACCAAAGCGAAAGGAGCAAATTATTTCGAGTGTTTGGGGAAGATTAGTTTATTTATACGAATTCGAGAAAGAAGATTTTCCTGCTATTATTTTAGAATCTATAGATAAAGATTCACAATTAATTTGGAGTAAAAAGCTATCAGTTGATGAACGAAAAGAATTCGAAATACTTAAAAATGATGGACATATATTTGAAGAAAGTAATAAATATTTTACATCTAAAATAGAACCTGAATTTGCAAGAAATACACAGTTATATAGAACATTACTACACGAATTTGGTCATTATGTGCATTATTTAGAACAAGTAGAAAAACCAGGTCATGAGGATGAAGAATTTGATGAATGGGAGAGACGAAATGATATTCATGTAAATCTTCCGAAAAAGGAAAAGGAAAAGTTTGCGAATAATTACGCAGATAAAATAAAATCCGAACTGATTAAAAAAGGAGTGATACCATTTCATTTAAACCATTATAAAAACGAAAACTAATTTAATAATGAATGAAGAAATAGAATATACACTAAATAAATTATTATTGAATGCAAGTTTGTATTCAATTGAATATTCGGGTATTTTATCGTTTAAGTTTTCAATTAGTAATAAATCAATTTATTATGATAAAATTGTTGAAGTAATAATAGAATTTGTATCTGGATGTAAAATATTTAATAAGATTACAAATTTTAATATTGATAATAATGAATTATTTGAGTTAGTGTCATTGGATATTTCGAATGTTAAACTATTTGATGATAAATTTTTAGAAATTTATATTGATGATAGATATATTATTAGAGCTTTAGAAGATAATTTTGTTTTGAATGATGTTAAATGGATTATTAAAAACAAATTAAATAATTATAGAATATTTTATGATGGTTATAAAATAGAAACTATAGATTTAATTAAATGACACTGTCCAAAATTTTGTG
>NZ_DCOI01000005.1:0-68627 GCF_002322895.1 Empedobacter sp. UBA1574
ATTTATTTTGACAACATACAGCTCCTATGTTTTTATTATGTTGTTTTTCTATTTGTCCTTTTGGATTCTCATAAATAGATAAACCTAAAAACTCTCTTCTTGTTGACTTTCCATTTCTAATAATAGGAGGATAGAAGTCTAAATACAAAGAAAGTTTTCCATTTTTTAAGGGTTTCTTTCTTAAAGTTACTTTTATTGCCATAGTTTATGTAGATAATGTTGATTATGTATGATTTTATAAAACTTTTAAAAAAGTTTTTCTACTTCTGATTTTTTAATTCTTGTTAACCTTTCATTTAGATTGGTTGATTTAATTTTTTTAGATTTTATTAATCTGTAAATAGTCTTTGTATTGCAATTCATAAGATAAGCAACTTCTCTAACAGAAAGATAGTCTTTATCCTTTATATTCAATAAATCAATTTGAGTTGTTTTAGCTTTGAAATTTTTATTGATTTTCTCTTTAGTATCAACTTCAATTTCTTTTTTCAGCTCTAATCTCTTTCTTAATTTATAATGTTGAGAATTGCATTTATGAGAACAATATTTAGTTGTGGTTTTTTGTGCTTCAAACATATTTCCACAATTCAAGCATTGTTTTAAAATCTTAATATTTGTACTACTCATTTAGCCTATTTTTAAAAGTATATAAAATCCATTAAGGAGAAATAAGAGTATTTAAGGGACTTTATTTCGCCCAAAATGCCAATTTTTACTCAAATTTTTCTGCTGATTTTATCAAAGGTACAAATAAGGTACAAATTTTTGATACAAATAACTATAATAAACATATAACATATTTATTCTTTTGTATCTTTGAAGTATTAAAAAACCTCCTAAAATCAATGTTTTAAGAGGTTTTGTATATGTTTCTACTATGTTTGTATTGATGAGGTTACTTTCCGATGCAAAACTTGCCAAATATCGTCCCTAATATATCTTGATCCACATCTATTTCACCTGTAATATGTCCCAAATACGTTAAAGCTTCACGGATATCCATTGCTAACAAATCCCCAGGAAGTCCCATGTCCATTCCTTGTTTGATCTTTCCAATTTGAGAAAGTGTGTTTTGTAATGCTTCTAAGTGACGAGAGTTCGTAACGATTGTGTCATCCTGATTTGTTCCTTTCAATTTGATTTGATGAATCAGATTTTCTTTCAATGCATCAATATTAAATTGATCTTTGGCTGAAATTTCTAAATGAACAACATCTTTAAATTCTTGTTTGATAGCAGCTGAGATAGCCGATTCATTATTCGTTACATCAATTTTATTGGCAACATTAAACAAGATTTTTCCTCTACGTTGTAGATCATCTAACTGATTGGCGATTTGATTATCAGCAGTAATATTAGCATCATATAAATAGATGATAATAGAAGCATTGTCAATTTTTTCGAACGTTTTTTCGATTCCAATACGCTCTATTGTATCTCCAGCTTCACGAATACCAGCTGTGTCAATAAAACGGAACCCAACGCCATCGATGTAAATTGTTTCTTCTATCGTATCACGTGTTGTTCCTTCGATATCTGAAACAATGGCACGTTCTTCGTTTAATAAGGCATTTAATAAAGTAGATTTTCCTGCATTTGGCGCACCAACAATAGCTACTGGTACTCCATTCTTGATAACATTTCCAAAAGCAAAAGAATCAGCTAAACGTTTTAAGATGGATTGTAATTTATTCAATAAATCATAAAATTGTGTACGATCTGCAAATTCAACATCTTCTTCAGAAAAATCCAATTCTAATTCCATCAAAGCTGCAAAATTGATCATTTGTTCTCTTAAATCTTTGATTTGATTAGAGAATCCTCCTCGCATTTGTTTAATTGCAATTTCATGTGATGCTTTCGAATCCGATGCAATTAAATCTGCAACAGCTTCTGCCTGTGTTAAATCCATTTTGCCATTCCAAAATGCACGGAAAGTATATTCACCCGGATCAGCATTTCTGATGCCTATTTTGTTCAATAATTCCAACACTTTTTGTTGAATATAAATCGATCCATGTGTAGAAATCTCAACAACATCTTCACCTGTATAAGAATGCGGATTTTTGAAAATAGAGAAAAGCGCCTCGTCAACAATGGTATCTCCATCCATCACATAACCCAAATGTATGGTATGAGATTCAGCATCATTCAAAGATTTAGTGGTATTAAATTTTGATTGATAAATCTGAGCAACTTTAGAAATTGCTTCTGGTCCAGAAATACGAATAACCGCTATAGCGCCCATTCCATTGGCAGTGGCCAATGCACAAATTGTATCGTTGTTTAGCATAAGGCAAATTTACAACATAATAAGTTGTTGGAAAATTATAATTTATATGATAATTTTTTAAAATGTAAAAATATTTACTGTTAATATATTAATACTTAAAAAGGGATGTTTTTTAACCTGAACTAATTACTGCTACATCTGATGCTATTGGGAAAGAATTTGAGGATCATGAAATTAAAATTTTTAGTCAAATGGTTTTAATCCTATGATTCTAAATTATCATCAACTTATAAAAAATTAGATTTTGATAGATAATTGGCACACTTTTAGTATTTCTTTTAGAAATTGGAATTTATAATGTCATCAAAGAAAAATTATGCTACAAAAAGAGGTTTTGGAATTGGTAATTTTAGAATTAAATTTGTAGATGTACTTATTGTAATATCTATTTTGGTATTACTTGTAGTAGTATTTAAATAAAAAAAAAGCTTCTTATAAATTAAGAAGCTTTTTTTTATTTTTTAATTTGAGTTATAACTTGCTCTCACTGTAATTTGAGCCGTTTTCTGACGTGATGTTGTATTAAATGATCCACCAGCAGAATACTCTTCATTATCATTTTTACCTGTTATCTGAAAAATACCCAAATCGGCTTGTTTTAATTTTCCTAAACTAGTGCCAGATTTTGTAGCAATATTTTCTGCACGTTGTTTTGCATTTTCAGAAGCTTGTGCAATCAATTCAAGTTTTAAATCTTCTAATTTCGAGTAATAATAATTTGGATTAGATGAACTCAATTCGATGCCTTGGCTAATTAATGTAGAGATTTCGCGCGAAGCTTTTTCTATTTTATCCAATTCTTTCGATTCGATTGTTGCGTCTTGAGATAGATTATAACCAGTAAATTGACTAATCGAATTTCCGTTTGCATCTGTTCCGTACTGAAAATCTTTTGAAATATTTACCGCTTCAAAAACAATTTCTTTTGGATTGATTCCTTGCGAAATCAAAAAGTTTTTGACAACCGTTTGATCAGCTTTTAATTGATCCGAAGCAATGCGCAAATCATAATCTTTGCGACTAAAAGTTGCACGCCATTTGACTAAATCAGCATTAAAATCTTTCAAAGCATTTCCAGTAACATTGATCGATTCAGAACTTCTGAATTTGTATTTGTAAGCGTTTCCTAATATACATGTTGCAGCAATTAACCCAACGGCTAAAATAGATGCTACAATAACTGAAAATTTATTCATAGTAATTTGGTTTTCAGTAAATGTACAAAAAATACTAAAGATGTATTTCACTGAAAATAGTGAAATTAAGCAATCAAAATAGGAAATTCTTGATCGATGATAAAGATGATTAAATTACCTTCTGAATAATCAATTGTAACCACATCTTCATTGGCTTTGTTGCGAGTTCCTATACGAGAAAGTAAATTTAAATCTTCGTTATTCAACGGATATTCCAAGCCTTTTGTGACAATGTTTTTACATTCAGGAAAGGGGAGTAGCGAAATTGTTCGTCCAAAATAGCCTTCTAACTTTGTTTCTTTTTCTGCGAAAAAATATTGACTATAATTATCGTAAAATAAAATATTGATTTGATCTTTGAAACGATAAGCCGCATTCAAATTTCCAATAAAATGATCTTGTTGACGACCACTTGCTCCAAAAACATCAACCTGTTCAAAATCTTTATCCAAAATGATTTGTAAGGCTTTTGCAAAATCTGTGTCATTTTGATCTGGAGTAGAAATAACTTCTGTTTCAGGAGGAAACTGACTGATTTCAAAAGAATCAAAATCGCCCGAAATAACATCGGGCGTTATATGTAATTTTTGTAAATAACGAAATGCACCATCTGTACAAAAAATCATATCATAATTTGATGTATCAGGCAGAATAGTTGGAACTTCGCCATTCAAAAATAAAAGCGCTTTTTTATTCACCTGGAATCCATTTTACTTCTTCGTGATTATTGTCTGTGGCAATTTTTCGCCCTAAAACGAACAGATAATCAGAAAGACGATTCAAGTATTTTTGTAATTCTGGACGGATTTCTTCTTCTTCAGCTAAACCAACTGTTAAGCGTTCTGCACGACGACAAATACAACGCGCAACATGTGCATGAGAAGCTGCTTGATTTCCACCTGGAAGAATAAAATGTGTCAATTGTTCTAATTGTCCTTCCAAATCATCAATCCATTCTTCCAATTGAACAATATCTTCTTCAGTAACGGTTTTCGGAATACGAGGTTTACCATTTGCCAAGTATAATTTATCGACTGGCGTTGCTAATTCAGCACCAAGATTGAATAAACCTTTTTGGATGATGATAATTTCTTCCTCTAATGCTGGATCAATTTCATATGAACGAATTAATCCTAAATAAGAATTTAATTCGTCAACTGTTCCGTAAGAATCAATCTTTAAACTATTTTTAGAGACACGTGTTCCTCCATATAAACCTGTTGTTCCTTTGTCTCCTGTTTTTGTATATACTTTCATGTGATTTCAACTTATAATTATCGAAGATAAGAAAATCTTAAATATTTTTTGGTAAAAGTGGTTTAGTAAAAAAGTGATATCCGATAGCTACGATAACTAAAATAACTGTGGTGATTATCCAAAGTATATTAAAACCATAATCGGTAGCAATGTGAGTTCCTAAAAATGGCGAAACAATAAAGGCAATTGCAGCTGTCATTCCGTTCAATCCCATATAAGCTCCTCGGTTATTTTTTTGCGAACGAAAAGCTGTTACCGTTGACATCAAAGGTAAAACAAGCATTTCTCCAATAGACATTAGTCCAATTGCTAAATATAACATACCTAATGTGTGACTAAATGTGAAGATAAAATAACTAATTGCTGTGACAAATGAACCAAAAACTAAAAGTTGAGTAACTGAAAATCGTTTTTCGGTGTAATGGATCAATAACATTTCGAATACAACAATGATTATTCCACTGAATCCCATTAATAATCCAATTTCTGTTTGTGTTAAATGAACTACATCTTTGTAAAATAATGGAAGTGTATTTAGGATTTGGAAAAATGCAATAGAGAATAATACACAAAACAGATTGAATACTAAGAAAGGTGTATCAGTGTATGCATTACGTTCTTTTTCGACAACTGTTTTATCAGAAATATTTTCTGTAGCAGCATTTCGTTCTTTTCGTCCATTGAAAAAGACAAAGAATACAATTCCAGCAACCAAAGCAGCTCCTGCATTGCAATAGAATAATAAATCGTACGAATAATTAGATAAAAAACCTCCCATTGATGGACCAATTGAGAAACCTAAATTAACCGCCATTCTATTCAACGAAAAAGCACGAGTGATATTTTCTTTCTTTGCATAACGCGTGATGGCAACTGAGTTTGCAGGACGAAACATTTCGCTAATAATACTCAAAACAAGCATAATAACAGCAAAAGATTCTACCGTTTTAAAATAAGGTAAAATCAAAAACATCGGAGCACTCAGAAATAAACTGATGGCTTGTACTTTAAAGTTTCCGATTTTATCTGTTATCCAACCTCCAAGCCAAGAACCAATTACAGAACCAACTCCAAAACAACTCAAAACTATTCCCGAGTTTTCTAAAGAAAATCCTAATTCGGAGATCATATAAATTCCTAAAAATGGTAAAACCATCGAACCCATTCGGTTCAACAACATTACGATGGCTAACATCCAAGATTCTTTCGAAAGTCCGCTGTAAGCGTCAATGTAAATTTTTAGAATTTTTTTCATCTCTCAATTTTCTTTTAAGTGCTACAAATTTAAGTTCTTTTTTTTCAAAAAAATGGTTATTTATCAAGGTTTCTGATATTCTTTGATTACTTTTGAAACCTCTTAAAAATAAATCTTACATCTATGTTGTTTTACAATTTCATTCTTAAGGTTTTAATTGTCATAAATGGGCTTGGAGCGGCGTCTGGATTAGTGGTTGATAAACACCATGTTTACACGATTTCCGATGATAAAGCACATTTGTACGTTTACAATAAAAAGAAAAAAGAAGTGGATAAAGTTGATTTGAATCCAGAAGTAAAATCAAAACATATCACCAAAAAAGATAAACCAGATTTTGAAGCGATTACAAAATTTGACAATCATTTGTACATTCTTGGATCGGGCTCTAAAGAAAATCGTTTCGATTTGATTTCATATAACATCAAAACTAAAGAGGTACATAACGATAATTATAGTTTTCTTTTGGATGAATTTTTAAAGGTTTCAAATTTATCTAAAAAAGATCTTAACATCGAAGGAATTATTACAGATGGACATTGTACATATTTTTTCAACAGAGGAAATGGTCCTGCTGGCATAAACGGAATTTATAGAGTGGGAGGCAAGATAAATGATTTGAGAGGAAAATCAATTGACTTTTTTCCAATAACTTTACCTAAAATCAACAATGAAACGACTACTTTTTCTGATGCTATTTTGGTAGATGGAAAAGTTTTGTTTACAGCAACTGTGGAATCTAAAAGTACAACTCAGTTTAATGGAGAAATAAAAGGTTCTATTATTGGCGAATTAGATTTGGTTGCGATGGAAGTTACGCGTTGGCAAAAAATTTCTGATGATAAGAAAATCGAAGGTTTAGCGTTGTATAAAGAATCTGGAAAGAATTATACCTTGTATTTGTCCGAAGATAATGATGATGACTCCAATAAAGCGTCAATTTACATCTACAAATACCAAAAGGAAATCTAATTTTTTGAATAAAGAATTTCGAAATACGGACATCGATTTTCGATTTATTCTTAAAAAATTGTGAAAGTATTTTCAAGACTATTATATTTGTCCGTCAAAATTTATTTATCAATTAAACATTATGCGAGGAAGATGGCTCATTGCAGCATTTGCAATTATTTTAAGTCTCTTGTGTATCAGACAACTAAGTTATACTTGGTACACAACTAAAGTGGAGCATGAGGCGGCGCGCTTGGCGAGTAAGCCAGAAGACGAACCAAGAATTTTAGATAGCTTGGCTCAGCATCCTCTTGATTTGGGAATTATTAAGTACGATTATGGGTATGCCAAAAACAATGAAATCAATTTAGGATTAGATTTGAAAGGTGGTATCAACGTAATTTTACAAGTTTCTGAAAGAGATTTAATCGAGAATTTATCAGCGAAAAGTCAAAACCCTATGTTGGCAACGGCTTTGGATGCTACAGATAAAGCTCAAAAAACAAACGGTAACGTACCTTATGTCGAATTATTTTTTCAAGAATTTGATAAAATAAAAGGAGGAACAAAATACGCAGCTGCAGATTTGTTTGGAAACAAAAACAATGCGGATAAAATTGCGTACAATGCTTCTGACGATCAGGTAAAAGAAGTAATCCGTAAAGATATCGAAGCTAAAGTTGCAACAGCTTATGATGTAATTAGCTCTCGTATTAATCAATTTGGTGTTGTTGAGCCAGTAATTCAACGTTTAGGTGATAAAGGTGATGGACGTATCTTGGTAGAATTACCAGGTGTTTCTGACACTGACCGTGTAAAAAAATTATTACAATCTACAGCAAAATTAGAGTTTTGGCAAGTTGTTCGTCAAGATCCTACTGTTTTACAATACTTTTCTAGCGTTAATACAGAAAAATATAATGTAAAAAATGAGAAAGGACAAACAATCAAAACTTTAGCAGAAGTTATGCAACCGGCTGGTTCTAACGCAAGTTTTGTTGTTAATGTAAAAGATACAGCTGTTGTAAATCGTGTGATGCAAGACAAAGGTTTTGTACCTGGATTACCAGCAAACATTAGAGGATATAAATACTCTTGGGCGAATAAGCCAATGAATTTAGGTAAACAAGCAAATGATAAATCTGCTCCTAAATTATTAGAGTTTTATGTCTTAAAAGGTAAAAATGGAACGCAAGAACCATTAATCGAAGGAGATAAAGTAGTTTCTGCTGCTGGTGAACGTAATCCTGGTTCTATTACAAATGAGCCTGTTGTTACAATGCAAATGAATCAAGTCGGAGCACAAGAGTGGTCTCGTATTACAGACGAGTTGAAACCTGCAGGTCCTGGACAACCAGGTCAAGGTGTTGCAATTGTGTTAGACAATATGGTATATTCTGCACCAAACATCAGTAATCAAATTACAGGAGGTAACTCTGTTATTTCTGGAAACTTTACAATTGACGAAGCAAAAGATTTAGCAAACATTTTACAAGCAGGTTCTTTACCAGCTTCATCTAAGATCGTTTCTGCTGAGGTTGTTGGTCCATCATTAGGACAAGAAGCAATTAACAGTTCGTTAATCGCTTTCGGTTGTGCATTTGCATTGGTATTAATCTGGATGGTATTTTACTACAGCCGTGCAGGTATCTATGCTAACGTTGCTTTAATCATTAACTTATTATTCTTATTAGGATTTTTAGTATCGCTAAAAGCTACATTATCTTTACCAGGTATTGCCGGGATTATCTTGACATTGGTAACAGGAATGGACGCGAATATCTTGATTTACGAACGTGTAAAAGAAGAATTAAGAAAAGGAAAATCATTACGTCAAGCAGTAGATTTCGCTTATTCATGGAAAGGAGCTTTCTCTGCAATTATCGATGCCAACTCGACATCATTTATCACAGCATTAATTTTATTCTTCTTTGGTAAAGGTCCTGTTGTAGGTTTCGCAACAACGTTTATGATTGGTATTTTTACATCAACATTTACAGCGATTTTTATTACACGTTACTTTGTAGAAGGACGTTTAGCAAAAGGAAAATCTGTTCCTTTTTATACATCATTTACAGCGCACTGGTTACAAAACATTAAAGTTGACTTATTAAAAACAAGAAAAATCTCTTATGCGATTTCAATTGTTTTAACAGTAGTTGCTTTAATTTCTATTTTCACAAAAGGATTTGATATGGGTATCGAATTCCAAGGTGGACGTACATATACAGTTCGTTTTGATAAACATGTAGATCCTCAACAAATTTCTGAAAGTTTGGGTGATGTTTTCGTGTTAGATGGTGAAAAAATGATACCACAGGTGAAAACGTATGGTGGTCAAAATCAAGTAAAAATTACAACAGCATACAAGGCTGACGAAGATGGAACAAATGTAGATGATGAGATTAAAGACAAATTATATGCAGGTCTTAAATCTTATTTACCAGCGAATATGTCTGAAAAAGATTTCTCTGAAGATAATGCTACAATTGGTTTAATGTCTTCTGCAAAAGTAGGTCCTACAATTGCCGATGATACAACAAGAGCTTCTTACATAGCGGTTTCTTTAGCATTAGTTGCAATTTTCTTCTACTTAATCGTGATGTTCAAACGTTGGCAATTCTCATTATCAACTATCATTGCTTTAGCGCATGACGTGGTTATTGTGTTAGGAGTTTTCTCTTTATTCAAAGGAATTTTACCTTTCAACATGGAGATCGACCAAGCGTTTATCGCGGCGATTTTGACGGTAATTGGTTATTCGATGAATGACTCGATTATTATCTTGGATCGTATTCGTGAGAATTTAACAGTTGAGAAAAACCACAACTTGTACGATATTATTAATATTTCTACTTCAGAAACATTATCACGTACAATTAATACGTCTTTATCAACGTTCTTAATCGTATTAATCATTTTTGCATTTGGTGGAGAATCAATCAAAGGATTTATGTTTGCGAAATTAATCGGTATCGTAATTGGTACATTCTCGTCTATTTTCGTTGCATCTCCTTTATTGTACGACTTTACTAAAAAAGGTCAAATGAATAAATAAGATTCAAATTTTAAATAAATTTTAAGAAAGCCATCAAAGAAATTTGATGGCTTTTTTTCTTCTACTAAATTTAGATTTTATACATTTGTTTAGTGAATAGTTTAGTAATATACCCAGCGTTTTTAGACTTCCAGGAAGTCGTGATTATTATGGTGGTTGCTGTAGTGATTTTTGGACCAGATAAAATTCCAGAAATTGCTCGTGGTTTGGGAACTGCTGTGCGCAAATTAAAAGAAGCATCTGAAGATATCAAGCAAGAGATTATGAATCCTGTTCAGGATGTTGATCCTACAAAAGAGATTCAGAATACCATAAAAGAGTTAAATCCAATGAATGAAGTCAAAGATTCTTTTGCGAAAATTAATCCAATGGAAGATTTTCAGAAATCATTTGATGAAGTTCGTAATCCAGTAGATGAAATGCATCAAGCTATTCATCAAGACAATACAGTAAATGCAGCGTTGAAAGATGATGCACCAACTATGAAAGCTGTAGATCCTGTACAGGATTTGGAATTGGATGTGCAAGAAACAACAGAACCCGTTATAGAAAATGTGGTTGAGCCAATTGTGGAAGAACCTGCGGTTGTTGTAGAACCAAAATCTGTAGACGAAGCATTAGGTTTAGGCGGATCAGTAAGTAGGTAATGATACAAGATTATTTTGATTGGGACGTACAAATATTTTTGTATTTCAATAATTTAGGGAATGAAAAATGGGATTGGTTTTGGTTATTAGTAACCGATAAAAAAACATGGATTCCGTTGTATGTCATCTTTCTCATCTTACTTTATGTAAAACTTGGTTGGAAAAAAACCTTATTGGCTGGAGTTTGTATTGCACTGATGATAGCGTGTGCAGATCAATTTACAAATATCTTGAAAAATTCTTTTCAACGTTTTCGTCCATGTTACACCGAGTCGATTCAAGGATTATTTCGCCCGATAGATTGCGAGGGTAGAGGTAGATACGGTTTTACTTCGGCGCATGCATCTAATCATATGGCGATTGCAATTTTTATTGGAATACTTTTGAGACGCTATTACAAATGGTTACTTTATATCTTAATTGTTTGGGCGTTAATGGTTGCTTACAGTAGAGTTTATGTCGGGGTACATTTCACAGGAGATATATTTTTCGGAACACTAATCGGAATATTTTTCTCGATTCTTTTCTTGAAATTGTATTATTTCTTAGAAAAAAAATATTTGAAGAAGAATTAGATTCATAATAAATAAATACAAAAAAAGTCTATAACNNGTTATAGACTTTTTTTGTATTGTCAAACTGAATTTATTTCAGTTTCTCATCCTATTTGATAAAATAAAATTTTATTTATAACGATCTATTATTTTAGAAATATTCTTAGTTTCTTCATTAAATGTTTTCCAATCACAAACAGAATTTAGATTAATAGAATAAGTGCTATTATGATTGGACATACTAATATTTATTTTCCCCACATAGTCTGTGCAAAATATTTCATTTTCATATGGAGTTGTAACTATTTTATAAATATTCTCTTCCAATGCTTTTTTATCGTTCTTAGAAATTTTGAATGATTTTGTTGTGTAATCATTGATATTCTTCCATGTTATAAATTCTATTGAATCAGAGTAATCATAAATTCTTATAGATAAATTTCTATCATCAATTGACATCGTATTATACATATATTTTTTATTTACTTCTTTTTCTAACTTCTTTTCGCAAGAAATACTGAAAATCAATAAACTAAAAATGAACAATAAATTATATTTCATAAATAGCGATAATTATGTAAAATAGAAATCAGACTATTCCAAATTCTCGTCCAACATCTTTGTTTTTTTCTTTGATTTTTTAGCTTTCTTTTTGGCTAAAAATGTATTTAAATCATCATCAATTTCTGTAGAATCTTCATCACCCAAAAGATAACCCCAAGGTTTTAATTCAGTCACATTATCAAAAACAATTTTCATCAACGCAAGTATTGGAATCGATAATAGCATGCCCATAATTCCCCACGTCATTTCTCCAATTACTAATCCAATAATCACAATCAAAGAATTAATTTTTACTTTAGAACCTACAATTTTTGGCATCACTACATTTCCATCAATTGCATGAATTGCAATAAATGCAATTAAAACAAAGAACAATTTTGAAGCTGACATTGTGGCAAATGTGATTATTAGCGTTATAATTAATGAAATAACAATTCCTACATAGGGAACAACATTTAGAACACCAGTTAAAATAGCTAAAACAAATTTGTATTTAAGTCCAAGGATAGAAAATGCAATAAAAGATAAAATTGATACGACTAACATTTGTAAAAATAAGCCAATCAAATATTGTTTGACCATTTTTTGAATAGATGTAATGACGTTATAAACCTGGTCGTGTGTATTTGAATTGAATGCGTAATATAAGAATTTTACTAAATGACGACGATAAATCAACAAGAAAACAATGTATAAAAAAGTGAACAAGACTGTAACAGCCATCGATGAAACAATAGAAATTACTTTTTCGATTACAATTGTACTCGTTTCGATAGTGGTTTTGACATTCTTTGTCAAATATTCCATTTGCGCATGCGAATTAACACCAAAGGTATGGTGAATCCAATCTTGCAAATTCATAAAAGCTTCTATGATTTGTTTCTGAAACGTAGGCCATTCATTTGCTATTTCAGCCATTTGTATAGCAATCAAATAGAAAATTCCTAAGATAAATGCTGCAAAAAGCAAGGTGGTAATGATACTTGAAATAACACGTGGAATGCGTAAATATCTTTCGAAAAATGAACAAACGGGTGCTAATAATATTGAAATTAAGAAGCCTAATATTAATGGAACTAAAATTCCTTTACCTATTATTGAAATAAATGTTAAACAAATGATTGACAATAATGTGCAAGTTAGTTTTAAATAAAAAGGCCATTTTCTAATGACTTCCATAATTATGAGTGTTTTATTTTGACAATTTTTTAGATAAGTTGTATAAATATAGTTTTATTTCTTAAGACTTTATTTGAATCTTACGTTTATTTCAATAAAAAAACCACGTTATAAAAACGTGGTTTTCAGAATATAGTGAAAAATATTATTTTTTCTTTGCATTTTTGCTTTCGTCAACGATAGTCATTTCATCAATCAAACGTTGCGCATTAGCATACTTGTCAACTACCCACAAAATATAACGAGAGTCCACCATAATATTACGACAAATCTCTGGATCATAATTTAAATCTGACATTGTTCCTTCCCAAACACGGTCAAAATTCAATCCGATTAATTCTCCTTTTGCATTCAATGCAGGAGAACCAGAATTACCACCAGTTGTATGGTTTGTTGCAATAAAGTTTACAGGTAATTTTCCGTTTTTATCGGCGTATTTTCCGTAATCTTTTTTATCGTATAAACTTAACATTTGTTTTGGTAAATCATACTCATAATCTCCCGGAATATATTTTTCCATTACACCTTCCATGTGCGTTACAGGTTCGTAATAAACCGCATCGCGAGGTTGGTAACCATCAACTTTTCCGTAAGTTACACGTAAAGTTGAATTTGCATCTGGGAAGATTTTCTTGTCTGTAAATACATCCATTTGCGCTTTCATATACGTACGCATCAACTTGTTGATTTTATCTTGATTCGCTAAATATGTAGGCGTTACTTTCGTTTGATTTGCATCTAAAATTAAACGAATTTGAGCAATTAAGGCATCTTCTTTTAAGGCTTTGATAAACTCAGCATCATTTTCAGCCAAAGTTTTGATATTTCCTAAAACAGATTGACCATTAATTTTTTTCGTTCCGTTGATTACCGAATTTCCTAAAGCTGTTTTGATATTTGCAGCAGTTGTAGTTGGTAATAAATTTTGAGGAACAACTTTGAAATAATTATCTGCTAAATCAGAAGAAATTGTTTTATCCAATTCTGGATTATAATCCTTGTGCATAGACGCAACTGTATTCAACGCTTTAGCTTTTGTTTCTGCGTAATTTTTTTGTCCAACCGCATTCAAAATATTGTTCAATGTTAACGCCATTCTGAATGTTTCTGAATTTGAGAAAAACGTTTCAGAATACATTGTGTACGCTAAATTGTAATCTTGATTTGCTTTATTAACTTGATTTAATTCAGAAATAATATTCGAATATTCACCTTTTAATTTCGGATTTTTCGCAATACGATTCATGAATTCTTGTTCATATTGTTGACGTTTTTCTACAGCTTTCGAACGGTTTAATCCTAAAACTTCGCCAATCCATTTTTTATGTGCATTCGAAATACGCGCTTGTTTAGACGCATAAGCGATACGAGTTGCATCGTCTTCACGCATTTTTTTATCAATATGAGATAATGCAATTGTACGCACATTGATACGCGCAGGATCAATTACATCTTTTATTTGCTGGATAGAAGAAGCTGGTAAATATTCGTCCGTCGTACCTGGGAAACCATATACAAACGTGAAATCGTCCTCGCTAATTCCCGAAATATTAATAGGTAAGAAATGTTTTGGTTTGTACGGAACATTGTCTGGTGAATAATCTGCAGGTTTGTTATTTTTATCTGCATAAATTCTAAACATCGAGAAATCTCCTGTATGACGTGGCCAAACCCAGTTGTCTGTATCATTTCCATATTTTCCAATTGCAGAAGGTGGCGCACCAACTAAACGAACATCTTTGTATGTTTCTGTCGTAAATTGGTAATATTTATTTCCTTTGTAAAAAGGTTTGATAAATACTGAACGATAAGCTTCTGTTTTAGTTTTTGCATTAAAATCTTCAATATTTTTCTTGATGATTTTGTTACGATCTTCCTCCGACATATTATCGTTAACACCAGCTAAAATTGCAGTAGTTACATCTTTAATGTCTACAATAAAAGTCGCTGTTAAACCTTCGTTTGGTAATTCGTCTTTCAACTCTTTAGCCCAAAAACCATCTGTTAAATAATCATTTTCTAAAGATGAATGTGCTTGGATTTCTCCATAACCACAGTGATGATTCGTTAATAATAAACCATTTGGAGAAATAACTTCAGAAGTACAACCGCCACCAAAGTGAGCAACTGCATTGTTGATACTTTTATCTCCTGTACTGAAAATGTCTTTTGATGAGATTTTCAATCCCATGTCTTTCATTTCCTTTTCATTCAATTCTGTCGGAATCCACATTCCACCACTTTGTTGTGCAAAAACGCTAAAGTTTGCAAACAAAGCCATTAAAATAGATCCTTTAACGAATAGTTTCTTCATTTTTATTTGATTATTTTATTCTACCGATTTCTTAGAATTCCAAAGATAAAGATTTTTATTCAATCGTTAATGAATTGCTTAAAACCATTATTATTAGTGAGGTTTTAAAGAATAATTTATTCATAAACTTCGATTTTATTAAGATCAATTGAACCAACAATATAGGTGATTAAAAGTGACTGAATGTTTTTATTTATTAAATTTTACCAATCATTTCTATTATTTCTAAAAAACTATTTTCTTTACTAAAACTTTTGATTTTTTCTATTACTTCAGGATAGTCTTTAAATAAAATATACAAATCCGCTTTCGCTTTTTCATATTTTTTGTCTTTCATTCTGATTAAATAAGGATAAGCAATAAGTTTATTGTTTAGATTATTTGCATCCTGAAAAATAAAGTTGAGATAATCTTCTCTAGTTCTACTAATTGGATTATACCCTGCTATAGTAATTAAGTAAATATTAAATTTTCCTTTAGAAACGACTTGCGCAAAAGATTCTTTAATTTTCGTAGTTTGTCCTATCAAAGCATAATTATCAGAGTAAACAACAAGATTTTTTAAAGAGACAAAACTCATTTTATCAATTGTAAAACCAATAATTTCATTCGGATTGTATTTTATCACTTTATCATCTTTCGTTTTTCTAAATTTTAAGTCACTATCATGACTTGGAGTCCATTTAAGCTCTCCATTTAATTCAGATAGATCATTTAATGTAACTTTTCCAGCAACAAAATCTTTGGCAAAAGAATATTCTTGAGCGTTTATAACAAGAGAACTAATCATTAGTGTGATTAATAGAATTGTTTTCATAAAAAATAAATTATTTATGAATTCGAAATTACTTTAAACAATTTATATATGCAATTTTGTTAGATGAAACGATTTAAAGAATAGCTAAGCTAAAATTAATTATTAACTGATTCTTTCGTAAATTTGACATTCGAAACACATTGTGAAATGAAACAAATTGTCGAATTCCAAGATTTAGGAATTAACAGAGATTACCAAGAAATTTGGGATTATCAAGAAAGTCTTTTAGCAGAAAATATAGCCGTAAAACAATATAACAGAGCGCAAGAAAAGGAGGGAAGTTCAGATTTTAAAAACACTAAAAATCATTTACTTTTTGTAGAACATCCGCATGTTTATACACTTGGAAAAAGTGGACATTTAGAAAATATGTTAGCTTCGAGTGATAAATTAAACGAAATAAATGCAACTTTTGTGAAAACGAATCGTGGTGGAGATATTACCTATCATGGACCGCAACAATTAGTTGGTTATCCTATTATGGATTTGGATAACTTCAAGCCAGATATTCATTTGTATATGCGCAATTTGGAGGAAGTGATTATCAAAACTATTGCCGAATATGGACTAAAAGGTGAGCGTTCTCAAGGAGAAACTGGCGTTTGGTTGGATGTAGGTCGACCTTTTGCTCGAAAAATTTGTGCAATGGGTGTTAAGGCTTCACGTTGGGTAACGATGCATGGTTTTGCACTAAATGTGAATACAGATTTGCGTTATTTTGAATACATCGTTCCATGTGGAATTCAGGATAAAGCTGTTGCTTCATTGGAAAGAGAACTTGGACATCAGGTAGATATGAACGAAGTGAAAGCGTTTACAAAAAAACATTTTGCAGAAGTTTTTGATGTAGAATTTAAATAAGATAATTCAAAAATATAATCTATTTTTAAAGACCGTTTTTACGGTCTTTTTTATTGCACAATGAGAAGCTTATTTATTCTATTTTTACTTGTTTCCACTTATAGCAAATCTCAATCGTTTGCGCCAATTATTTCGAATTATTCTAAAAGCGAATATTTGGGCGAATCGCCTATTTGGGATATTACAGAAAATAACAAGCAAGGAAAAGTATATTTTGCGAACAATAGAAATATCTTAGAATATGACGGTAATTTTTGGGAAAAATATTCGCCAAATAGCTTAACAATTATACGTTCTGTTTTTACAATGAATAATGTATTGTATTCAGGTGCATTAAATAATTTTGGATATTGGAAAACGATTGAAGGAAAGAAAGTTTACATTTCAATTTCAGATAAATTCAAAAGTTTTGAAGGATTAGAACAAGAAGAAATCTGGAAAATATTTTATCATAATCGTTCTATTTATTTTCAATCGTTCAATTATCTTTTTCAATTTGATGGTAAAACAGTTAAACGATACAAATTACCTGCGCTTTCTTCTTACGTTTATCTGGTGAAAGGTAAAATGTTAGTAGCGACTATTTCTAAAGGTATTTTCGAATTTAATAATGGACATTTTGAGCCGTTATTTGAAATTGAAAAAGGTAAATCAATTGTAATTCATGGAATAGAAAAATATGATAATGATTATTTAGTTGGTACATTAACAGAAGGAATTTTCAAGTACAACAAAACAGCTGGTTTACAAGAGTTCAATGTGGAATTCAATAAAATGCTAAAGAATTATTTAGTGTTAAAAATGATTCGATTAGAAGATAAATTAATCATTGGAACATCAAATAATGGGATTTATGTATATGATTTAAAAACTAATTCTTACAAAAATTACAATCAAAACTCTGGGTTAATCAGTAATACAATCCAAAATATAAGAATAGATTCTAAAGGAAATGCTTGGCTTGGAACGGACAAAGGTATTTCGAAAATAGAATTGAAAAACAAAACTCAACTTTTATATGATTACAATGGTCATTTAGGAAATGTTTTTTCGTTCGACTTTTATAAGGATAATATTTTGCTGGGAACAAATCATGGATTTTATAATTATTCAAATACTTCAAACCAAACAAATTCAGTTCTCGAAAAAGGTTTAATTTGGAATATAACAAATATTGATAATACAATTTATGTTTCGGATAGTTGGGGAACTTACATTTATTCAGGACTATTGAATAAGATTTCTTCTACAAATGGAGGTTTTAAATTGATCAAAAATGGAAATAAATTATATCAATCATCTTTTACGGGAATCAATGAATATATACAAGGTTCTCATAAAGAATCTACTAAAGTTTCTAGTTTAACTATTCCTATTATTGATTTTGTTATTGTCGAAAATAAAATTTTAGGAACTGGAAAAAATGGTGGTTTATATTTATTTGATCTTAAAAATAGAACAGGTAAGGAGATATTTTACCAACATAAAAAATTAGTTAATCCGCAAACTATTCTCGAAGATAACAAGGTTTTTGTACTGATTGACGATCAACATTTAGTCCGTTATGATATAAATAAAAATTTATTTTCTGATGAGAATTTAGATTCAAAATTAAAGAATATTAATCGAATTCGTTATTTAAAGGAGAATCGTTATTTAGTTGAAGCGGATAATATTCTGTATTATTCTAAAGTGGAACAGAATAAATTGATTCATTATTTAATTCCAAAAAAATTGTATGATGGAAAATTGGTTGATGACGATTTAACGGCTAAAATCAACGATCAGTTTTTATATATTAACCTCGAAAACGGATTATTGAAATATGATTTAAAATCTATACGTCGTGAATTACCAAAGATTAAAATTAAAGCAAAAATCAATCAAACGGTTTTGAATAATGAACCTAATATAGAGTATTCAAATAATTATATAGATTTTTATGTTTCAATTTTGAATGATGATTTTGCGAATTATCAATTATATTATCAATTAAATAACTCTAAAATTCAACCACTTAATCAGCCAATAATTAATTATAAACAATTAGAAAGTGGTTCATATCAATTGTCAATTTATGCTTTAAAAGATGGAAATTTTGTTGAGTTGAATCATTTTGATTTTCGGGTTAAAAAGATTTGGTATTTATCAAATTTGATGATATTATTTTATATTTTATTAATTGTTGGATCGATTTTGGCTATTTATAAGTATAACAGAATGAAGTTGAAACAAAGTTTCAGAATTAAACAAAAGCAATTTGAATATGAATTGAATTTGATGGAAATGAAACATCAACAAGAGTTGAAAGAATTGAATCATCATAAAGAAAAACAACATTTAGAAACTTCTTTACAAACAAAATCTACAGAATTGGCAGGACAAGCTTTGAAATTAGCTAATCAACGTGCTATGATCCTAGAAATTAATCAATTGTTTTCTCAATTGGAAATGAATGAAATCAATAAAAAGTTAAAAAAGAAATTTGAGAAAACGTTTTCGGAATATAGTTACAACAGAAATGAATGGCAAAATTTCGAATTAAATATTCAGGAAATTCACCAAGATTTTATTAAGAGATTAGCTGACAAGTATTCTAATTTAACTGCGAAAGACTTAAAACTGTGTGTATTCCTTCGAATGAATTTATCAACCAAAGAGATTGCTCCTTTAATGCACCTTAATTATCGATCAGTAGAACTACAACGATATAGATTACGCAAAAAAATGCAAATTCCTTCTGAAATAAACCTAAATAAGTATATGATTAATTTTTAAATATCGGAAAATAAATTACATCATAACTACATCATGTTGTAAATGTAATGATTTATAATTATTTGGTATTTAGTATTATATATTTTATTTTTTTAGAAAATTATTCTAACTAAAATTATTACTTGTTAATCAAGTGTTAAAACATTCTATTTTTGAAATAACCATTTATTGAAATAGAATGAAAAAATATTTTCTTCCATTATTTATTCTCGGGTCTTTCTGTGTAAATGCCCAAGTTACTAACGATTCTATACAGATAGGAGATCCTTTTGAAAGTGATTCTATTATACTAGATCAAGCCGTTGTGGTTGGATATGGTACTGTTAAGAAATCAGATCTTACATCAGCTGTTTCATCAGCTAATGCTAAAGACATTACGCAAATTGCAAGTACAACTGCCATGCAGTCTTTGCAGGGTAAATTAGCTGGTGTTAATATTATTAATACGGATACTCCAGGAGGTACACCAACTGTTTTGGTTCGTGGAATGGGTACAGCTTTGGGAGGTAAAGCTCCTTTGTATGTTGTGGATGGGTTAATTGTTCCAAATATTAATAATATTAATCCAAATGACATTGAAAAAATTGATGTTTTAAAAGATGCAGGATCTTCAGCTATTTATGGAGTTCGTGGTGCAAACGGTGTTGTTGTTGTAACAACTAAACGTGGTAAAACAGGAAAGATAAGAGTTAACTATGATTCATATATTGGAGTAAGAAATACTATGAATATGGTAGATATGGCTGATGCTAATCAGTACATAACTTATTTTAACGAGCAAAGAAAAGCAACAGGAGGTTCTTTGATTTCTACAAATCAACAATATAACACGAATTGGTTTGATGAAATGTTAACCACAGGACAGTTAGTTAGTAATAATGTTTCGTTGGCTGGTGCTGGAGAAAATATTAATTACATGTTCAGTATTAATAATTTCGAAGAGAAAGGAATTTTAGAAGGAAATAACTTCAAAAGAACAACTGTTCGTAGTAACAACGATTACAAATTGTTTGATGGAGTTTTAAAGATTAAACAAAACGTTAGCGCTACATTTTCTAGAGAAGTTCCTAAACCATATGGAGCATTTGATACAGCTTACCGTCAGTCACCATTAGTTCCTGTAAAATATGATAACGGAAGATGGGGTTTACCTATTTTTAATACAACTACAGGAGAAGTAACATACGTTGCAAAACCAGGAGAGGTGACAAGTAATTTGAACTCTCATGGTAATCCAATGTCTACTTTATTCTATGATAATCAAAAAGCTAATTCTACTACGCTTCAAGGAAATATTGAAGCTGAACTAAAATTAGCAAAAGGTTTAACTGTAACTTCTCGTGCTGGAGGAACAAAATATTGGTACAAATACAGAGAATTTAATCCAATTAAAGAAAGATGGATTGCAGGTAATCCAATTAGAACTGCTGCTGAATTTGAAGATTTAAAAGCGAAAAATCCAGCAAGTTCAACTTATATGAATAACTCTCTAAATCTAAATAATGTAGAAACATTTAGATGGTCATGGGAAAATTTTGTAACATTTGATCGCAAATTTGGAGATCATTCGTTCAATGTTGTTGCGGGAGTTTCTGCTGAAAAAATGGGTATTGGTCAATATTCAGATATCACAGTATATGATGTTCCTGATAAAGAACAATATTGGTCAGCTCATCATGCTTCTGGACAATACAAGGCTGCAATGGATCAAAATAATTACACTCCAATTGCTTATGCTTCTTATTTTGCGCGTTTACAATATAATTACGCAAATAAATACTACGTTTCTGGAATTATTCGTAGAGATGGCTCAAGTCAATTTAAACAAAACGAAAAATATTGGGGAACTTTCCCATCAGTTTCTGCTGCTTGGAATATTTCTAACGAAGAGTTCTTAAAAGATAGTAATGTAATTTCTTTCTTAAAACTTCGCGGAGGTTGGGGACGCTTAGGTAATGCAGATGTGCCATACAATTATACAACAATTTCTACTTCAACAGGTAGTGATAATGCGAATTATGTTTTTGGACCAGGTCAAGATTTAATTTATGGAGCTTATATCGGATCTCCAGCTTATGATATTTCATGGGAAATTGTAGATGAATGGAGTGCTGGTCTAGATTTCGAGTTATTGAAAGGTAAATTATCAGGAAGTTTAGATTACTACAACAAGACCACGAAAAATGCCATCTTAAATATTAAACAAATAGGATCGTCTCCTTATGAAAAAGATTTTTATGACCATGCTGCAAAAGTAGTAAATCAAGGTTTTGAAATTGCTTTGAATTATCGTAATGAAACAGCTGGAGGATTTAGATATTCGATAGGTGGTAACTTTAACTACAATGAAAATGAAGTGAAGTCTGTGAAAGAAGGATATTCTGGAATGACAGGAGGTTCTTTAGGAAATGGACAAATTGCAAAACGTTTAGAAGCTGGTCAACCACTTGGTTCTTTCTGGTTATATGAAGTAGAAGGTGTTTGGCAAACACAAGATGAAATAAATAGCAATGCTCATTTATCAAGTGCTCGTCCAGGACATTTACGCTACAAAGACCAAAATGGAGATGGAGTTATTGATGATCGTGATAAAAAATTCATGGGATCATATATTCCAAAATATAACTACGGAATCAATGTTAGTTTAGAATATAAAAATTTCGATTTAACGATTAGCGGTTACGGAGCTGGAGGTAACAAGATTTACAATGGTATCAAAAATACACGTTTAGGAGGGGAAAATATAACAGTTGATATGTTTAACGATCGTTGGACAGGAGCTGGTAGTACAAATTCTCATCCAGGAGCGGAGCGTGATCAAGTTGCTTCTTCTTACTATTTAGAAAAAGGTAATTATTTCAAATTAAGTAACATGACAATAGGATATAATTTTAGAGATAAAATTGATTTTATCAGAAACCTAAGATTATATGTTAGTGCACAAAATGTATTCATGATTACGAAGTATTCAGGATTTACACCGGAATTAACTTTAGATAATGTAAAAGGAAAACGTTATGATGGAAGTCCTTATGGAACGACAGGTATGGATTTCTCTGCATATCCAAATGTTAGAACATTTTTAGTTGGATTAAACGTAGAATTCTAATCTAGAAAATTTTAAAAAAATGAAAAAAAATATATTTAAAATAGTAACATTAGCTTCTATTCTTTCAATCGGAACATTAAGTTCATGTACAAGTGATTTTTTGAATGTAGATTCTCAAGAAAATATAGCTATTGATGATCAAGCTTCTCAATCTCCAGAAAAATATGTGAATGGTATTTACGGAATGTTTACAGATTGGGATTATGCATTCTCTTGGTTAGGAGTTACTGAAATGATTTCTGATAATGCAGATAAAGGAAGTTCCTCTACAGATAATGGTGGAGATAAAAGAGATTTAGACGAATTATTACATAGTTCTACAACTGGTTCTATCGAAGCTATGTGGAAACGTTTTTATAAAACAATTGGTAGAGCGTCATATTCTATAAAATATACGACAGAATCATCAATCACAGATGCAGAAAAAAATAGATTAATTGGGGAAGCAAAATTTTTGAGAGCTGTTTCTTATTTCTATTTGGTTCGTATGTTTGGAGATACTGTGATACAGGAGTTAGATGTTCCGGCGTCTTATTCAGTACGTAAACCAAAAGCAGAAGTTTATGCATACATTGAAGCAGATTTATTAGATGCAATATCAAAACTTCCTACTAAAAATGAATATGCTGCAAAAGATTTAGGACGTGCAACAAAAGGAGCTGCTCAAGCTTTATTGGCAAAGGTATATTTATACCAAGGAAAAAATCAACAAGCGTACGATATGGCTACAACCGTTGTTAATTCTGGTATTTATGATTTAGAAAGTGATTACGCAACAACTTGGAGAAAAGAAACTGAGAATGGTAAAGAGTCTTTATTTGAAATCCAAGCTCGTGGAGATGCTGTTGCGCATGGCGTTCAACAATATTCAGAAACTCAAGGAGCTCGTGGTACTGGAGGTTGGGGATGGGGATTCAATGTTCCTTCTCAAAATTTATTAGATGCTTTTAATGCTGAAGGAGATGCTATTCGTCGTGATGCAACAATCATTTTTAGAGGTGAAACTTTATATGACGGTCGTTTAGTTCCAACTTCTGTAGAAAACCCGATGTATAACGAAAAAGCGTATTCAAGTGCGAATCTTGGTTCTGCGGATGGAGACAAAAACATTCGTGTAATTCGTTTTTCTGAAGTTTTATTAATTCAAGCTGAAGCAGCAAATGAAATTGGGCAAGATGCTTTAACACCTCTTAATCGTGTTAGAACACGTGTAAAATTAGCTCCAATAGCAAGTATGTCTAAAGATCAATTACGATTAAAAATTTGGAATGAAAGACGTTTGGAGTTAGCATTTGAGCATGATCGTTGGTTTGATTTAGTTCGTACTGGTCAAGCAAAAGAGATGATGGCGAAAAATGGTAAAACTTTCGTTACTGGAAAACATGAATTGTTCCCAATTCCAAATGGACAAATTATTCAAACTCCAACAATGACTCAAAACCCAGGTTGGTAATGATTAAATTAAATAAAACAATAGTTACTTGCGCTTTTTTATGTGGCGCAAGTGCTTTTGCTCAAACAAAACAAGAAAATAAGCTGTTAGATAAAGTTCAAAAACAGACGATTCAATATTTTTGGGATTACGCTGAACCTCATTCAAAATTAGCTCGTGAACGTTTTCATCCTGATGGTTTTTATCCAGAAAATGATTCAAATATCATTACAACAGGAGGAACAGGATTTGGATTAATGAGTTTAATTGTTGGTATTGATCGCGAATTTATTCCAAGAAAAGAAGCAACTGAACGAATTTTAACAGGATTGAAATTTTTACAAAATGCAAATCGTTTTCATGGAGCTTGGCCACATTGGTTAAATGGCGAAACAGGAAAAGTAAAAGCTTTTAGTACATACGATAACGGAGGTGATTTGGTAGAAACTGCATTTCTTGCTCAGGGTTTAATTTGTTTGAAAGAGTATTTCAAAGATTCTAAAAATGAGAAAGAAATAGAGATTTCGCAATTAGCTGATCAACTTTGGAAAGAAATCGATTTCAATTTTTATACACGAGGAGAAAATGTGTTGTACTGGCATTGGTCTCCAAATTACGAATGGAAAATCAATTTTCCTTTAAAAGGATTTGATGAAACCATGATTACGTATGTTATTGCTGCGGCTTCTCCAAAACATTCTATCAATTCAGAAGTTTATTACAATGGTTGGACGAGAAATGGTGATATAAAATCAAATGATTCTGCATACGGAGTTCCATTGATTGTAAAGCATAACGGAGCTAATAAAAATGTTGGACCTTTATTTTGGGCACAATATTCATTTATTGGACTTAATCCGAACAATTTAATAGATGGAATTGGTATTGATTATGGAAAAGTAGTGAAAAATCAAGCAAAGATTCATTACATCTACAATCAACAAAAAACGGAAAGTTTCAAGAAGTACAAAAAAAATATGTGGGGATTAACGGCAAGTTATACCTTCAATCGAGATGGAACAGAAGGTTATACAGCACACTCTCCATTAAATGACAATAATGTAATTACGCCTACAGCTGCGTTATCGTCTTTCCCATATGCACCGAAAGAATCTATGGATTTCTTGAAGTTTATTTACGAAAAACAAAACAAAAGCTTGATTGGAGTAGCAGGTCCGTATGATGCGGTTGATGTAAAAAATGATCGAGTGATTACGAAATATTTGGCGATAGATCAAGGAACAATTACACCAATGATAGAGAATTATCGCTCTGGATTATTGTGGAAATTGTTTATGCAAAATGAAGATGTACAAAGAGGTTTAGACAAATTGAAATTCAAAACAACAGCCTCGAATTAAAATCAAAAAAATGAAAAAACTAATTTATTCAATTGCTTTCTTAGGATTAGCATTCAATACTTATGCGCAAAAAATAAAGTTTGATAAATCGAAATCGAAATCAGAGTTTATTGATTATGTGATGAGTCAAATGACGATTGATGACAAAGTGGGTCAGATGGTACAATATACCTATGATGGAGGTGATGTTACAGGCTCTGCAATTGATAAAAATTATATAAAATACACGAAACAAGGTATGATGGGGTCTGTATTTAACGCTACGACAACAGATATTACCAAAAAATTACAAAAAATTGCTGTTGAAGAAACACGTCTTGGAATTCCATTAATTTTTGGATACGATGTAATTCATGGTTATGAAACTATTTTTCCAATTCCACTTGGTGAAGCTTCTTCTTGGGATTTAAAAGCAATTGAAAAATCGGCTCGAATTGCTGCTGAAGAAACAGCTGCTGGCGGAGTTCATTGGACTTTTGCTCCGATGGTTGATATCGGTTTTGATCCTCGTTGGGGACGTGTTTCTGAAGGTGCAGGTGAAGATACTTTCTTAGGAAGTAAAATTGCAATAGCGCGTGTTAATGGTTTTCAAGGTAAAAGTTTATATGATTTAAATACCGTTTTAGCGTGTACAAAACACTTTGCAGGATATGCTTTAGCGCAGGCTGGTCGCGATTATGGTTCGGTAGAAATTTCTGATCGTTTCTTAAGAGATTATATTTTGCCGCCTTTCAAAGCGACTGTTGATGCAGGTGCTGGATCTTTCATGACGTCTTTCAACGAAATTGGAGGAGTTCCTTCTACAGCAAGTAAATATTTGTACGATCAAATTTTGCGTAAAGAGTGGAATTATAAAGGGTTTGTTGTAACAGATTATACGGCGATTCAGGAATTAGTTCCTCATGGAATTGCAAAAGATTTGGAAGAAGCAACTCTAAAATCGGTTGAAGCAGGAATTGAAATGGATATGATGAGTGGTGCTTTTCTTAATCATTTATCAAAATTGGTAAAAGAAGGAAAAGTAAAGCAAGATGTGATTGATACTGCGGTTCATAGAATTTTGGAAGCAAAATATGACTTAGGACTTTTTGAAGATCCATATCGTTATTCAAATGCAAAACGAGAGAAAGAAACGGTAATGAAACAAGAGTTTTTAAATGAAGCTCGTGATGTTGCGCGTAAATCAATGGTTTTATTAAAGAATGAGAAACAAATTTTACCATTAAAAGAATCTCAAAAAGTTGCGGTAATTGGACCTTTAGTTAAAGATGAAAAAAACATCATCGGAAACTGGGCTGCACGTGGAGATCGATACGGAAAAGCGTGGTCTGTTTGGGAAGGTTTGAACGATGTTTTAGGTAAAAATGCAAAAATTACTTACGCACAAGGAACAGAACTTAATTCGTCTAAAACTGATGGTTTTCAAGAAGCAATTAATTTAGCGAAAAACTCGGATGTAATTGTTGCGGTTATGGGAGAAAACGAGAATCAAACAGGTGAAGCTGCTTCTCAAACAAATATAGATTTACCAGGAAATCAGAAAGAATTATTAAAAGAATTAAAGAAACTTGGTAAGCCAATTGTTTTAGTTTTAATGGCTGGTCGTCCAATGACAATTTCGTGGGAAAATGATAATATGGATGCAATTTTATACGCATGGTATCCAGGAACAATGGGAGGTTTAGCGATTACAGATGTGTTGTATGGAAAATACAATCCTTCGGCCAAAACACCGATGACATTTCCTCGTTCTGTAGGTCAAATTCCAATTCATTACAATCAAAAAAATACAGGTAGACCTTATTTAGGAGAAAGTGATGCAGAGCAAAAATATAAATCTCGTTATACAGATTCTCCGAATTCGCCTTTATATCCATTTGGTTATGGTTTAAGTTATACAACGTTTGATTATAGTAACTTAAAAGTGAATAAATCAACGATGAAGAATGGAAAAGATGAAATAAAAGTCACTGTAAATGTTAAAAATACAGGAAACTACGATGGAGAAGAAGTAGTACAATTATATGTTCGCGATTTAGTAGGAAGTGTGACGCGTCCAGTTCGAGAATTGAAAGGTTTTGATAAAGTGATGATTAAGAAAGGAGAAACAAAAACAATTACGTTTACATTAACTCCAGAAGATTTAAAATTCCACGATATCAATATGAATTATGTTGCTGAAGCTGGAGATTTCGACATTTTTGTTGGAGGAAATTCAGACGCAACGCTTAAAACAAGTTTTACTTTAGTTGATTAAATTCCTCATTTATAGTTTTAGTTAGAAATTTAATTTATTTCTCATCCAAGTAAGTATTGTTGTGCTTACTTGGAATTTTTTAACATCACACACATGAAAAAATATATTAGTTTAAGTTTAGTTTTAATCATGACAATGATAGGTTTTGCACAACAAAATTTATCAATTATGTCTTACAATATTAGATTAGCGTCTGTTGATGATGGCGCAAATCATTGGAATATTCGCAAACAAAAATTGGTTGATTTAATCAAGTATTATGATGCTGATTTTGTTGGTGTACAAGAAGCGCAAGTTCCTCAGTTAGATTTTATCAAACAAAATAATTCGAGTTTAGATTTTATTGGATCTCCTCGAAATGATGATAAAAATGCTGAATATTCTGCTATTTTCTACAAAAAAGATCAATATAAAGTTTTAGAACAACATACTTTTTGGTTATCAGAAACGCCAGAAAAAATGTCGAAAGGTTGGGATGCTTCTTATTATAGAATTATCACTTACGGATTATTTCAAGATAAAAAAACGAAAATACATTTTGGATAATCAATACACATTTTGATAATGATGGAAAAATTGCGCGTCAAAAATCGTTAGAAATGATTGATAATTTAATTCAAAAGTTAACTGAAAAGAAAAACGTTCCAGCATTTTTTATGGGAGATTTTAATATGAATCAAAACGATGAATCTGTTAAATATATTCAAAACAAATATTTAGATACTCGTCTAAATGCGCAAATGGTTTATGGACCAGATTTTACATGGGAAGATTTTAAATTCAATGTAAAAGGAACAGAAATTTTAGATTACATTTTTTACAAAAAGAATTCAAAAGTAACGTGTAAAAGTTTCAATACGATTGATGATTTCTACGATTTCAAATATCCATCAGATCATTTACCAATTTTAGCCAAATTTTTAATTCAATAATAATTATGACAAAATCACATTTGAAATATCCTCTTATTGCAGCTTTATTGTTAAATTATTTTGCCGTAAATGCGCAAGATTTTAAACTTTCGAACAAGAAAATCGAAATATATACAACTGCTAAAAATACGAATCAACGTATCGCAAAATGGACAGATAAGTTAGCTGTAAAAAAGTTTCCACAACCAAAAGAAACAGATATTGCAATTTTTATTGATCCAAAACGTAAATTCCAAAAATTTGAAGGAATTGGAGGAGCTATCACAGATGCTTCAGCAGAAGTTTTAGCAAAATTGCCAAAGAAAGCGCAACAAGAAATTATCAAAGCTTATTATAGCGAAAAAGAAGGAATTGGTTATTCGTTGATTAGAACAACAATAAATTCGAGTGATTTTTCGAGCGATAGTTACACGTATGTAAAAGATAATGATAATGAGTTAAAAACTTTTGACATTGCACATGATTTGAATTATAAAATTCCGATGATTAAAATGGCAAAAGCAGAAATGAAAGATGCTTATCGTTTATATGCAAGTCCTTGGAGTCCGCCAGCTTGGATGAAAACGAATAACAGTATGTTAAAAGGAGGTTCTTTGAAACCTGAATATTACCAAACTTGGGCTAACTATTTTGTGAAATTTATCGAGAATTATGAGAAAATTGGTTTACCAATTTGGGGAGTTTCTATTCAGAACGAACCAATGGCAACGCAAACATGGGAATCGTGTATTTATACAGCTGAAGAAGAACGTGATTTCTTGAAAAATAATTTAGGTCCGACTTTTCACCAAAAAGGATTAAAAGACAAAAAAATTATTGTGTGGGATCATAACCGTGATTTAATTTACCAGCGTGCTTCAACTATTTTGAATGATCCTGAAGCTGCTAAATATGTTTGGGGAGTTGGTTTTCACTGGTACGAAACATGGAACGGAAGCGTGAATTTATTCAATAATGTAGCGTTAACTCACGAAGCTTTCCCGAATGTTAATCTAATTTTTACAGAAGGTTGTAAAGAACAATTTGATTACAATCAAATGGGAAATTGGGCATTGGGTGAAAAATATGGTTACAATATGATCAACGATTTTAACTCCGGAACAGTTGCTTGGACAGATTGGAATGTTTTGTTGGATGAAAAAGGAGGACCAAATCACGTAGGAAATTTCTGTTTTGCACCAATTCATGGTGATACTAGAAATGGACAAGTTACGTATACAAATTCGTTTTACTACATTGGTCAATTCTCAAAATTTATTCGTCCAGGTGCGCAAAGAATTGCAGCATCGTCTAATCGTTCAGATTTAATGACGACTTCTTTTGTAAACAAAGACGGAAAAGTTGTGGTGGTTGTGATGAATCAAACAGATAAACCTTATCAATATAATTTATGGATAGAAGGAGAAGCTGTTGAGGTGAATTCGCAAGAACATTCGATTAGCACAATCATTATTTCGTAAAAAAATAGAATAATTAAAGGGAAAATTATTTATAGTAAATTGCTTGACAAATTGACAACGTAAGAAGTTAAAGTCAAGCAATTTTTATTTAAAATAGAAGAAAATGAAATATTTAGTTGCCTTATTTTTAATGATAAGTTATACATATGCGCAGAAAACGATAGTATATGATAAAAAAAATAATTTAGCGTTTGATATTTATTATCCGAAAAACTATAAAGAGAATCAAACCTATAATGTATTTGCTTGGGTACACGGAGGCGGATTTTCAGGAGGAACAAGAGCGGATAAAGAAGAAATTGAACGAATGAAAGATGCTCAAGAAAGAGGTTTCGTAGCTGTTTCTATCTCGTATAGATTATTGGCAAATTCTTCGGCTGGTTTTGGGTGTGATTTGCCAAAACAAGAAAAGTTGATGATTTTTAAAGAAGCCTCTTTTGATGTTTTAACTGCGCTAAATTTTATTCAAAATAATTCAAAAGAACTTAAATTCTCGATTAATAAATTAATTTTAGGAGGAAGTAGTGCAGGAGCGGAGACTATTCTAAATGCTTATTATTTGAGAGATTTATGGTACGGAAATCAATTCAATCAAGTTAAAATTGATGGATTAGTAAGTTATGCAGGAGCGATTGTAGACAATCGTTATGTTACAAAATCGAGTGTTTTGCCAACAGTTTATGTACATGGTTTAAGCGATGATGTTGTACCAGCTTACAATGCGCCACACAGAAGTTGTTTGGATAATCAACAAGGGTTTTTTCCTTTAAATGGTTCTGCTACTTTAGAAGATTTGAATAGAAAATATAGTCAGGCATCTTTTGCTATTTTCTCTAATTCAGGAAAACATGAATGGTCTGGATTAAGAAAGCAATATTTAGACGAAGTTTTCAATTTTATTAATCAATCAATAATTGGAAATAAAAAAGTAAATAATCGAATAATTGTTGACTAATAAAAATATAAGTACATGATAAATTATTTAATGATTATAAATATAAAACAAACAAAGAGCAAAATTTCTTCTGCTCTTTGTTAAATAACCTAACCAACTTTATACTATGAAAAATCTGTATAATCTTTAAACTCCTTTGTTACGAATCACAAATAAGAATTGTAAATTTAGAAATACAATTATTGTTTTAAATTGATGTAGATCAAGAAATAATAATTAAACAAAATGTAGAATCTGATTCAGTTTTAGCTAATGGAACAATGACAATCACTCGAAAATCTGATAAAAAAAACTACAGTGATAAATTTTGAAGGAGGAACAGCTTGTTAATTCTTAAATAAAAAGACAAAGCAATTTGCTTTGTCTTTTATAGTTAGTTTTTGAGGATAAAATTAGAAATGACTTCTACTAATTCTATATTTATTGGAAGTTCTGGGTTGTTGTAAGAAGATAAATCATCTTTTGAAGTAACATTTTTTAAAACGTGATTCATCCCTTTGATAATAACAGCAGATTTAGGAGATAGGTTTTTAGCGTTCTCCGTATCAACTTGAATATCCATACCCCCTTGAATCACTAAAAAAGGAATAGTTAATTTATTGATTTCATTTACAGGATTATATTTAATCCAAGAAATTAAATAAGGTTGTACACTTTTACGAAATAATGAAGATAAATTAGGATTAATATTATTTACAGTATTTCCATTTTTCAAAGAATCTATAATAGCATACGATTCGGTTTTTAATTGTTCAGGAAGTAGATTTAATTGTTTTTTAAGTATTTGGTCAATAGATTCTCCTGCACCAGAAATCGAGATGAATTTGTCGACATTTTTTGAAGATGCAAGCATTCCAATTAATGAACCTTCGCTGTGTCCAGCTATTGAAATAGAACCAAATCTTTTATCTTTTTTTAAGAAAGTTATCCAATTCCTTGCGTCCTCAACGTAATCATCAAATGTAAGTTTAGACTCGTCCAAATTAGCAATAGAACTTTCTCCGATTCCTCTTTTGTCATAGCGAATAGATGCAATTCCTTTTTCAGCTAAACTATGAGCTAAATATTTCAAAGAGTTATTAATCATCATATTATTGTTTCCATTTCTATCTGTTGGTCCAGAACCAGAAATTAATAAAACAATTGGTATTTTAGATTTTGCATTTTGAGGTAAACATAATGTTCCAAATAATTTAACTTGATTTTCGTTAAGTTGAATATCTGATTCTGTGAAATCATTTTTTGATTGACCAAAAACTGTAGAACAAATAAGTATAAAGAAAAATAAAACTTTTTTCATATTTTTTGTGGTATTAATAATGATAATATTGTGGTTAAAACAATGATAAATAACAAGGTAGCAATGAAAGCAAAAACTTGTTTTGTATTTTTCATGTTTGTAACAGTTTTGAAACCTATGTATAAAAAATAGAGCATTATACACAAGAAAAATATCGCAATAAAAGCTACAATTACAAGTACAATCATTGTTGGGGCTTCATGTAAAACTTCGAGATTATTTGTTGTAATTCCTTTTAGAACTTTGTTCATACTTTTGTTTACAATTGGAGTAAAATCCGTTATGAATACAATGTAATAAGCGATTCTTGAGATTAAAACAACGTTTACAATGTCTATAATTCGTGTTCTGTTATTGATGATTTTTCCTAAAATATAAAATAGGAGAATAGCAATCGCTAGATTTCTCGTATTTTGATACAACAAATCGAGATAAGAATAAGGAATTCCATTTTTCTTGATGCTTAAAAAATCAGGGAAAAAAGATTCAGTAATTTTGGCGATATAAGTGAAAAAGAAATGCGAAAATAGCCCAATAATGAATAGTATTTTTTCATCGAAATATGCAAATGGATTAAGGAGTTTTTTTATCATTTTTTAGTGTATTTATTGTGTTAACAAATTCATCTGGCTGATCGCAGCTCACCAAATATTTTACATTTTCTAATTCAATAGCAACAAGTTTTGTACGATTTTTTATATTGCATCGATAATTGTCCATAGATCTTCCTATCAAACCTATAAATCCTCTGCATCCAACGATTATCAAATTATTTTGAGATTTTCTTGTAATAATTTTCACTTCATTTATCGGAATAATATTCGTTTTTATTTTTGAAATAAGATAAATATTATTCAAATCAACTTTAATTTTATTTAAAGAGATTAAATAATAATACGCAAACAATGGATAAATAATGATTGCATAAATCACCGCAACATATACTTCTGTTTCTTTAAACAATATTCCTCCAATTAAGATTAATAATACAATTAAAATAGCAGTTGTAACCTTAAAAAATAGCGACATCGATACTGAAAATTCTTTATTCATCGGACATTGTTTTTATTTTATTAATCAAATCATCTACTTTATTTCGCATGGTTGGATAGCTGACTTCAAATTCTTTCGCCATGTCTTTTAAACTTCCTGAGTTGACAAAGAATTGCATAATAAATGCTTGTTCTTCATTTGTAAGTTTCAGAAATAAAGGAAGTTCATAGTTTCCTACAACTTGTGTTTCGCAATGGTTGCAAATTAATTTTTCGACTGCTAATTCTTCGGCACAGCTGGGACATATAACAGGAAGTTTTTTCATTTGGTTAAATAATATTAAAATTAATTTTAATAAAGTTAAATGAAATTTTAATTAATTCAAAATTTGAAATCATATTTTTTCAACTTTAATATTATTGATACATTTGCAACCTAAGTTTTAGTAAAATGAATTTTAAGAAATTAGCCCTTGCAGCATTGGCGCTAGGGACAACAGCATATATCGTTAATCACAATAGGAAAAAGGTAAAATATAAACCAGCTCAAAATTTTGATTTAGGTGGATTTTTAGGACGTTGGTACGAGATTGCACGTTTGGAAAATAAAGCACAAAAAGGACAAACAAATGTGACACATCGTTTTAATTTGAACGAAGAAAATGGGCAATTGGAAGTGATTGTACGCGGATATAATGCGAAGAAAAAAGGATGGGAAAAGATTGAAGGAATTGCTACGCAAGATATTGAAAATGTTGGGTTGTTCTCGACAACGTTTTTACCAATTTTAGCAAAAAAATTATATGTAATTGATTTTGATAAAGATTACAATAATGTATTAGTTGCAAGTGAAGATTATAAAAAGTTATGGATTCTATCGCGTAAGAAAGAGATTTCGGATAAGGTAAAAGACAGATTTTTTGATTCGGCAAAGAAAGTAGGATTTGATCCAAGTAAGTTAATTTGGCCTTCTCAAGTTCCAATTGCGAAATAAGATTATTTATTTTTAAAACATAAAAAAAGCCTCGAGAATTTCTCGAGGTTTTTTGTTTTATTATTTTTGGTTTTTCTTTTCCCAATCGATCGGGAAATTACAACTTTGGTACTCTTTTCCAATTTTAATGTAAGCATCACCAACTTGACGTTTTACCCAATCCATCAACAATGTTCGTTCTTTATCTTGAACTGCAAATTTCTGAATTCTATAATAATCATCTTGGTAATTGATTTTATGCTCTGGATAAAATTTATTGATTTTTAAGATTCTTAAAGCTTTTCTGTTATCAAAATCATCTTCGAAAACTTGAGAAATATCTCCTTCATTCAATGTTGCAATCGCTGTAAACATTGGTAGAGGCAAAGCCATTTTCTCGAAACGATCGTCACCAGAATTTTGGTTCATGATATTTCCTGAGTTAAATTTTGTGTATTTATCATCAGAAAATCTTAATGCAGCATCTTTAAATGTCATTTTTCCGTCGTTAATTAAAACTCGAATCGAATCTAATTTATTATAAGCCTTTTTTATTTCTTCTTCTGTTGGTTTCAACGTAATCAAGATATGGCGCAAATCTAATTCTTGTCCACGACGTTTTTCTAACTTAATAATATGATATCCAAAATCAGTTTTGAATGGATCAGAAATTTCACCTTCTTGTAAGTTAAACGCCACCGCATCAAACTCTTTTACCATTTTACCACGAGAAACTTTTTTGTATTCACCTCCGTTACTTGCAGAACCTGGATCTTCTGAATATAAAATTGCTTTCGTTGCAAAAGAAGCACCTTCTTCAATTTCTTTTTTGATTTCTTTTAATTGATCAATAATCTTTTGTTGATTTTCTTGCGAAACTTCAGGATAAGTTACAATATGGCTAATCGAAACTTCGTCTTTTACGTCTGGTAACTCACCTTGGTGTTTTTCGAAAAACAAACGAACTTCTTCTGGCGTAGCATCAGCACCTTTTACAACCATTTCTCTTTTGTTACGTGCATAAATATTATCTTCTACGATATATTTAGTTTCGTTTTTCATTTCCGCCATTGTACGGAATCCGAAATAGTCTAAAATTTGTTTTTCTCCTCCAGCTTGAGCAATCAAACCTTCGATTTGGTTGTTTAATTGACGAGTTACCTCGTCTTGTGTCACTTTGATTAAAGTATCTTGTTTTGCACGATCAACCAACATTTTGTCTAACATAATGTCATTTAGGAAATCACATTTGTCTTCGACTTTCATCCCTTGTTGTTTCGACATTAAATAGTCACGATCTACATCAGACTCTAAAACAATCTGATCTCCGACAACAGCAGCTATACCATCTACTTTAGCAAGACGTTTTGGTGTTGGTTTTGCTGTTTGTGCAAAAGTATTTACCGTAAATAATGCTGCAATTAGCAACATCATACTCGATTTAAATTTCATATACTTTAATTTCATTTTAATATTCTAAGCTCGATAAAAAAACTTACCGATGAGCAAATTTAACTTTTTTTGTTAAAGTCCAACATATTTTAATTTCCTTTAACAAAAGAATTGATTTTTTAGTTTATTGTTAAGATTAAACTAAGCCAAATGTACGCAAAGAAACATTCCAAGCAGATTCGAAATCAAAAAGATTCAAACCATGTTTTTCTTTGTGCTCATTTGCGAAACTAATTAATTTCTCGGTTGGCATATTTCCGACCATATCACTTTTTGACATTGGACATCCGCCCAAACCTTTTATAGCGCCATCAAAACGACGACAACCATTATCATAAGCGGCTTGTACTTTGGAATGCCATTCGGTATAAACGGTATGAAAATGTGCGCCAAATTCAATTTCTGGATAATGAGGAATCAAATTTTGGAACAAATCAACAATTGTTTTTTCGTCTGCAACACCAATTGTATCTGATAGATTGATTGAAGAAATTCCGATATCCGCCATTTTTTTAGACCATTCTTTTACGATTTCTTCATTCCAAGTTTCTCCATAAGGGTTTCCAAACGCCATCGAAAGATAAATTAACATATGTTTACCATTATCATTTGAGATTTGGTTGATTTCTTTCACCATTTCAAACGCTTCTTCACGACTTTTATTCGTGTTGAATTGTTGAAAATTCTCTGAAATAGAAAAAGGAAATCCAATAATATCCACTTTTTCGTGCTCAGCAGCTTTCATTGCGCCACTTTTATTGGCAACAACAACAGATAATTTCGATTTTGAATTGGTTTTATCAATATTATCTAAAACTTCTTTTGTGTCCGCCATCTGTGGAATCGCTTTTGGCGAAACAAAACTTCCACAATCTATCGCTTCAAAACCAACAGTCAATAAACGATTTAAGTAATCGATTTTCTTATCAGTTGGAATAAAATCTTTGCGTCCTTGCATTGCATCACGAGGACATTCAATAATTTTAAAAGTTAGCTCACTCATTTTTTTGGTTTATTTGCGCCTTAAAGGTAGATAATTTAGTAATTTTGACAAAAATTAAAACGCAATGCAAACAGAATGGAGAGAAAAGTTGGTAACACGCTTTTTGAAATATGTTAAAACTTACACTGAAAGTGAAGCTTTTTTAGATAAATTTCCAAGTACAGACCGTCAATGGGATTTAGCAAATTATTTGGTTGAAGAGTTAAAACAAATCGGTTTAGAAGATGTTTCAATAGATGAAAACGGGTATGTTTTTGGATATGTTCCTTCTACAGTTGATCACGAAGTGCCTACTATTGGTTTTGTTTCTCATATGGATACATCGCCAGATTTTTCTGGAGAAAATGTACAACCTCAAATTTGGGAAAATTACGATGGTGGAGATATCAAATTGAACGAATCAATGATTTTATCACCAAACGAGTTCCCTGAATTATCTCAATATAAAGGTCAAACAATCATTACAACTGATGGTACAACATTATTAGGTGCTGATGATAAAGCTGGTGTTGCTGAAATTGTAACAGCTGCAGAATATTTGATTGCTCATCCAGAAATTAAACATGGACGTATTGCTATTGGATTTACACCTGACGAAGAGGTTGGTCGCGGTGCAGATTTCTTTAATGTAGAGAAATTTGGTGCTGAATGGGGTTACACAATGGATGGTTCTGAAATTGGAGAATTAGAGTACGAAAACTTTAATGCTGCATCTGGAATTGTTACAATCAAAGGTAAATCTGTTCACCCAGGTTATGCAAAAGATAAGATGATTAATGCATCTAATATTGCGATGGAGTTTGCTGCACAATTACCAAACGACGAAGTTCCTGAATTAACTGATGGTCGTGAAGGATTCTTCCATTTAGCTAAAATCACAGGAAATGTATCTGAAGCAAAAATGGTGTACATTATCCGTGATCACGATATGGAGCAATATGAAGCGCGTAAAGCTTTATTCTTACAAATTGCTGCTGATATTCAAGAGCACTTTGATCATGAAGTAATTACAGCAGAAGTTTCTGATCAATATTTTAATATGATTGAAAAAGTAAAAGAGAAATTTCAATCAGTTGAAATCGCAGAACAAGCTTTGAAAGACTGTGGAGTTACACCAAATATCAAACCAATTCGTGGTGGTACAGACGGTGCTCGTTTATCTTTTATGGGATTACCTTGTCCTAATATCTTTGCTGGAGGTCACAATTTCCACGGACCTTACGAATATGTACCAGTAGAATCTATGGAAAAAGCAACAGAAATTATTGTACGTATTGCAGAATTAACAGCTGAAGGAGCGAAATAATTCTTACAATATATCTTAAAAATAACTTAAGTTTTCTTTTTTGGTTTAAATTTTGTGTAATTTCAAATCAAATTAGAAAACTTTTTTATGAAAAATATCGTATTGTCAGCAGCCGCTATATTTTGTTCAACTTTTGCATTTGCGCAAGAAGAGATAAATGTTGGAGATTTTAATATCTTAAAAGTTTATGATAAAATTCCGGTTGAATTAATTTCTTCAAATGAAAACTTAGTAAAAATAGATGGAGTTAATGCAAGTGATGTTCAAGTTGAGAATAATAAAGGTGAACTGAAATTGAAAATGACAGGAACCAAATTGATGCAAGGAGGAGAAGCAACGGTTAAGGTTTATTACAAATCGTTATACGAAATTCAGGCAAGTCAAGGTTCTCGCATTTATTCTGATGATGTCGTAAAATCGCAAGCATTGTATTTGACGTCTAACGAAGGTTCATCTATCAAATTACCAATCGAAACATCAAAATTAGAAGTCAAAATAAATTCTGGTGCAGAAGTAATTTTAACTGGTGATACAGAATTTCAGACTGTAATTGCAAATTCTGGAGGAAAATATTATTCGAAAACATTAAATTCTGATACAGCAAGTTTAACAACAAATGCTGGTGGTGTAATAGAAGCGAGAGCAGAGAAATCTGTAGAAGCAAAAACTAGAGCAGGTGGAGTGATTGATATTTATGGTAATCCAACGCAGCGTAATCAGAAAAAATTAGCTGGCGGAAAAATTAATTTTAAATAATTAAAACTTTAACAATAATAGAAAAGCAACGATTAATTCGTTGCTTTTTTTGTTTGATACAACAAGTAAATCAATTCGACATATTTGCTATAACTTATCGTTCCTTCTTGATTATTTGCCTTCAAAAACTGATTATTTAATTCAGAAAAAGTATCGCTCGTAGCGCCTTCATATTTCAAATAATGTTTTAATTCGGCTTTTCTGTCTTGCTTTATTTTAGAATGCATATTATCCAATTCCATTTTCACAAAATACGGATCAGATTTGTAAATAGCGCCTAACAGTGTGTAAATACTTTTGTAATAAACAGAATAATTAATTTCAGGATTTTTAGATTTTGTACCTAAATAATAAGCTAAAAAATTAGCTTCACTTTCTGATGCAAATCCCATTTGGTGTCCATATTCGTGGAAAAGTGTTGCAGGTTGTTTCAAATTTGTATTGTATCTGTTCAGATTTGCTTCTGCCGTAAAAGGGTTATAGTATCCCAAAATACCCATATAATTTTGCATTTCCGAAATCCAAGATAATTTGTATTGTGTATCTTTTAATAATCGATAATTTTTTAACCATTTTACATTATTTACTTGGTGTTGTAAAGCAAAAAATTCTTGATTATAATCTTTTAAATTAGATTTGAATTTTATCGTTGTTGTTGAATCATTGTGTTCGATTAAATTTCTTGCTGATATTGCTTTATCAAGTTCGTAGCAATAGATTTCTTTCAGAATTTTAGGTTGAATAACGATTTTTTCTTTGTCAATAGTTAATGTTTGTTTTTTGTACATCACGCTCCAAGCAAACGTGTAAATAAAATAGATACAGTTTACAAAAATCATAATGCAATAAATTGAATGCGAAACTTTTTCTTTCGATTTGAAAAAACTTCGAATCAATTTAAAAATCAATACAAAACCGATTATTCCAATGATTAAATAAAACAATTCTCCAACAGGAAAATGAACTGAATTCGTAATTTTTGCAATAAATCCTGAAATTGGAAATGTAAGATGATTGACGATGAAATCATCAACGCTTTCGATTGAAAATAGTATCGAAAATAAAATAATTTGAAATAGAAAAATAAGGATACTTCGATAAGTTTTATTCAACTTCTTTAGCATATTGATTAGCGATATAACTGATATAAATTAACTGAAAAGTGTGGTAAAGCATAACCGGAATCAAATAAATACCGATATCTCCCGTAAAAATAACTGCTGCAATTACCGAGCCATGAACCAATGATTTTTTAGTCGAACAAAATTGAATTGTGATATCATCTTCTCGATTAAAATTCATTTTCTTACCAATCCATTTTGAAAGTTTGAAAAAGAAAAAGAATAACGCAACTACAATTATGAAAACTGCCAACAACGGAAGAACGCCTAATTTTATAAATAATCCATCCAAAAAAGTATGACTAAAACTGTTGTAAACAATAAGTACAATGGTTAGTTTATCTAAATTACCGAATTGCTTTTTATATTTATTGTAAAAGAACCCTAAATAAGGTTGAAGAAGAGCTCCGATAAAAACAGGTAAAATAATTTTAAGAACTAAATCCAAAAAAGTTCCTAATAAATCAAATTCACCATTACTTTTTGATAAAAACAAACTCATCCAAAGCGGTGTAACAACAATACCTATTAGTCCAGAAATACTTGCGTTAAAGATAGCACTTGGTATATTTCCTTTCGCAATAGAAACCATTACAACTGACGAAGAAACTGTACTTGGTAACGCGGCTAAATAAAATATTGCGACATACAGAGTAAAATAAATTGGGTAATTTTTTATGAAAGGATAGAAACACAAGACTAATAATGGAAAAAATATAAATGTGATGGATTGAATCAAGACATGCATTTTCCAATTTGCTAAATCTTTAAAAACTTCTTTCCAATTAAGTTTTAATCCATAAAAAAAGAATACTAAGATAACTCCAATATCAATTATTGTATTCAGATTGAAATCCTTGTAAGACCACAAACTAATATCTGGGAAAAAATATGCGACAACAATGGCAACGAATAAAAACAGAATAAAAGGGTCGGGTAATTTATTTAGAATTTTCAAAATCAATAAAATTTAAACAAAAATAATAAATAAGATGATAAACATTTACTAAATATTTAATACTTTCGTTTTAAAGTAGAAAAGGGTATAATGTTAAGTATTTGTAAATTGATTAACTTTTTTTTATATTTGTATTTAAATAACCTAAAATCTATCTTATGAATACGTGTCTTCAATGTAACCAAACTTTATTTGGTCGAAAAGACAAAAAGTTTTGTAACGATTTTTGTCGAAATTCTTATAATAATAATCTTAATCGTGATAAAGTAGAAATTGTACGAAATATTAACAACAGATTAAGAAAAAATAATCGTATCTTAAAAACTTTATTAGAAGAAGGAGCTCGTTCGGTAAATAAAAACGAATTGAGTTTGAGAAACTTTGATTTTAAGTACATTACAAATGTAGATGAATCAAAAAATGGCACGGTTTTTTATGTGTACGATGTTGGATATCAAGAGTTAAACGAAGAAAATTATTTATTATTTCAGGAATAAATTTTTATTTTTTTATTGAAAAAAGCGCGTCAACATGTTGATGCGCTTTTATATTTTAACTAAATCTGTTCTTTTTTATACGTTATATTTTATGACTAATTTTTGTTGCGATTAAGTTTAACTTTCTAAAATAACTTAACTTTGTGCCAAGATGAAAAAAGATATCAATCAACTTGATCCGAAAGAATTTATTCTGATTAAAGGTGCAAAATTGCACAACTTAAAAAACATTGATTTAGCGATTCCAAAAAATAAATTAGTCGTGATTACTGGGATGTCTGGTTCTGGGAAATCTACTTTGGCTTTTGATACGTTGTATGCGGAAGGTCAGCGTCGTTATGTCGAAAGTTTATCGTCTTATGCACGTCAGTTTTTAGGAAAATTGGATAAACCTCAAGTTGATTATATCAAAGGAATAGCGCCAGCAATAGCGATTCAGCAAAAAGTAAATTCTACGAATCCGCGTTCTACAGTTGGGACAACGACAGAAGTTTACGATTATCTAAAGTTGTTGTACGCACGAATTGGGAAAACATATTCGCCAATTACAGGAGAATTAGTTCAAAAAGATTCGGTGACGGATGTAATTGATTATCTAAAAACTTTTGCGGCTGAAACTAAATTTATTCTTCAAATAAAATTAGTTGTGCCAGAGGAACGTTCGTTTGTTGAACATTTAAACATTCTTCAACAACAAGGGTTTACACGTTTGAGTGTAGATGGAAATCAAGTGAAAATTGAAGATCTAATTTCATTTAATTTCGAACCTCAACCCGAAAATGATATTCATCTTGTTATTGATCGTATCGCTTTGCCAACAGAGGACGAAGAATCTTTTTATCATCGTTTGGCAGATTCTATCGAGACGGCTTTTTTCGAAGGAAAAGGAGAAATAGCGATTGTAAATGTAGAAGATAATTCGGTAAAATATTTCTCAAATAAATTCGAATCAGATGGTTTGATTTTTAATGAACCAACTATCCATTTCTTTAGTTTCAATAATCCTTATGGAGCTTGTCCAACTTGCGAAGGTTACGGGAAAGTAATTGGAGTTGAGGAGAATCTTGTCGTTCCAAATAAATCGTTGTCTATCTACGAAGATGCGGTTGTAGCTTGGAAAGGCGAGAAAATGGGCGAGTGGAAAAATCATTTTATCAAACTTTCTCAAAAAGTAGATTTTCCAATTCATAAACCTTATTTTGAATTATCCGAAGAACAAAAAGACTATTTGTGGCACGGAGATAACGACTGGGAAGGATTGGATGGTTTTTTTAAAATGGTTGAGGAGAATACATACAAAATTCAATATCGTGTAATGTTGTCTCGTTATCGTGGTAAAACAACTTGTCCAACTTGTAAAGGAAAGCGTTTACGTAAGGAAACGAATTACGTGAAAATTGCAGATAAATCGATTAATGATTTGGTTGATTTACCTTTGAATGAGTTGAATGATTTCTTTACAAGTATTTCATTTAACGAATATGATCAGCAAATTGCGGGTCGAATTATATACGAAATTAAGTCGCGTTTAACGTTTTTGTTAGATGTTGGTTTAGAATATTTAACGCTAAATCGTGCTTCGAATACCTTGTCTGGAGGAGAATCACAACGTATCAATTTAGCAACTTCTTTGGGAAGTAGTTTGGTTGGTTCGATGTATGTGTTAGACGAGCCTTCGATTGGTTTACATTCGCGTGATACAGCTAAATTTATTACGATTTTACATCGTTTACGCGATTTAGGCAATACAGTGATTGTGGTAGAACATGATGAAGACATTATGAAAGCTGCTGATTATATCATCGATATTGGTCCAGAAGCAGGAACAAATGGAGGTGAAGTAGTTTTTGAAGGAACCTATGATGAATTATTAAAAGGTGATACATTAACATCTAAATATTTGAACGGAAAATTAGAAATTGAAGTTCCTAAAAAACGTCTAAAATCTCCTAATTATTTGAAAATTATTGGAGCAAGAGAAAATAATCTAAAAAATATTGATGTTAAATTTCCTCTGAACGAATTAACCGTTATTACAGGTGTTTCGGGTTCAGGGAAATCTACCTTAATGAAAGATATTTTAGCACCAGCTGTTCAGCGTCATTTCGAGATTTTTGGAAATAAAATCGGTGATTTTGATGAGTTAGTTGGAGATCTGAAACAATTGGAAGGAATTGAGTTAATCGATCAAAATCCAATCGGGAAATCTTCGCGTTCTAATCCTGTGACGTATGTAAAAGCTTACGATGATATCCGAAATTTATTTGCCAATCAGAAAGCAAGTAAAGTGATGGGATTTCAACCAAAACATTTTTCGTTTAATGTAGATGGCGGACGTTGTGATGCATGTAAAGGAGAAGGGACAATTACCATCGAAATGCAGTTTATGGCTGATGTAGAGCTGGTTTGTGAAGATTGCCATGGCGAACGTTTCAAGAAAGAAATCTTAGAAGTTAAATTCGAAGGAAAATCGATTTCAGATATTTTAAATCTAACAATTGATGAAGCAATTGACTTTTTTGCAACGCATCAACAAAATAAAATTGTCGAAAAGCTGAAACCATTACAAGATGTTGGTTTGGGTTATGTAAAACTTGGGCAATCGTCGAATACGCTTTCTGGTGGAGAGGCACAACGTGTGAAGCTGGCTTTTTTCTTGACGAAAGGAGAAACGACAAATAAAACCTTGTTTATTTTTGATGAGCCTTCTACAGGTCTGCATTTCCATGATATTCAGAAGTTGATTAAAGCATTACGTGCTTTGATTGATTTGGGACATTCGGTTTTTGTAATCGAACATAATATGGATATTATCAAAGTTGCCGATTGGGTGATTGATCTTGGTCCAGAAGGAGGGAAGAAAGGCGGTTATTTGGTTGCCGAAGGTACGCCAGAAGAGATTGTCAAAGTAAAAGAGTCCTACACAGCTCAATTCTTAAAAGAGAAATTATAACAGAAATAAAATAAATTATTAAAACCGAGTTTAGTTCGGTTTTATTTTGCGTTACATTTTGGGTGATGATAAACAGGGAAATTGCACGAATTCGCAATAAAACACAATTCGTTTGCTTTTTTATGAAGTGAAAGCGCCAACTCGATTTGTGATGAATTAGAAATAATGATTTCAGGAAATAAATCTACTTTTATAATTTTTCCACTTCCATCAGGATTCACTTGCAATGTGGCCTCCGAATGATCTTGGTAAGAAATTACTTCGATTTTATGTTGTGTACAACAATATAAATACGACATCATGTGACAAGAGGTCAAACTACTCAAAAGCAAATCTTCGGGATTGTATAAGTTTGGATCACCTTTGAAAGTTTTCGCAGCAGAAACTTCTAAATCAGGTTTTCCTTCAATCGAAATGTGATGACTTTTTGTATAAATTCTGGTTGAAGAATCTGTTTGAGGCTCTTTCTTAATCCAATTTAGGGCAACTTTAAATAAATGATTCAAGGCTTAATTTTTATCAAAAATAATCTTTTCTAAAAGAAAAACACAACTGAGAATCCTCAATTGTGTTTTCAAAAAATGTTATAATTTATCTACTATTTACTTTCTTAAATAGACATTTCCATATTTCGAAGAAAATTCTTGCAATGGCTGTTTACCTACGTTTGCTGCAATTACAGAATGAAAATTATCTGATTTTATAGTTTTGATTCCAAAATCTAGATTCGTGTACATCTTCCCAAAAAAAGTTTCCACTTTTATTTCTCCAATTTGTTTTGCATTCATTGTTGCATCTACACTTCCATATGTTGATTGTGCAATAATCGGTGCATCAAAATTGATAACTTCAATTGTTCCATACGTTGATTCGATAGTCGTTTTCATATGTTCAGGAACTTTGATTTCCAATGTAATATCCATTTGTACACCTGTAGAAACCGAAGAGGATTTAATGTCATTTGCATCAATATATTTTTGATAGTCCTCTTTGGTTTGAAATTGTTTTTTCTCATTACCAAAAGTCGCTGTCACCTGATGTGGAATATCTTCTAGTTTTACAATTTTACCTTCGATGGTTTTTCCTTGACTGTTTTTGCTTTCAGTTAAGTTGAAATTCGAGTCATTTTTACCATTATTGATATTAACATTTCCAGAGATACTCACTTCGTTTTGTTTCCATGTTGTGATTTTAACGATTTGTGGATAATCAAATTTTAATGTTAATTCTTGACCTTTTTCAACTGAAAAATTCTTCTGAATTTTTGTTTGAGCGATTGATAAATTTGCCAATAAGCCCACTGCTAAAGATAAAATTACTGTTCTCATAACGCTCTCAAATATATTTTACTATAATCTGATCTGAAAAGGAAACTTGTTCCTCCGCCATTTAATGTTCCTGTTGCTTGATTGTTAATTTTTATCATTTCAGATGATTTATCAACTGTTTCTAATTTTAACGATAATTCAGGTGCAATCAAAATATCACCAAACGAAGTTGTTAATTTTACATTTGCTTTTGATGATTTCGGAATTGAAGCATCCACGTGACCATAGATAGATACAAGCGACAAAGGACCTTTTACATTTTGACTAAATTTAGCATCGATAGAACCATAAATCGTGTTGATTGTTGCAGGTCCTGTTACATTTTCTAACACTACATTGTTGTAACTTGCAGTTGCTTCAACTTCGTTTTCGATATTTTTGAATGTAATGGTACTTCCAAATTGAGATTGATGATTAAATGAAATTGTTACACCTTTTGGAACTAAAATTTTGATATTTGGAGGTGTCATTTGTTGTAGTTGTTTTACCTCGATTATACCATTTTTTTCTACAACATTTATTCCTAAATCAGTGTTGTCCTCAAGTCCTAATGAGTTGATCGAGCGCAATCCTTTTGCTCTTTCGTCATTATCTCGCGATCTTGTTTTTGTAGAAAAAACAATTTCGTTTCCGTTGTAACCTTCTACTGTTACTCGTCCAAGATCAAGGTTCATTTTTCCTTTACTTACAGCTAATTTGTACGTTTTCGAATTATCTTCATTCGCACTTTTCGATTCATTTTGTGCAAAAGTGTACGTAGACATCATCATAAAAGATGCAGCTACCAAAAATATTTTTCTTATCATTTTTTGATTTTTTTGTTAATTATTATTTTCTAAAAAGAACCGCGTACGCTTCGTCTTTCACAAACGGTTTTGTTGTAGGATCCAACACCATTTCTTGTAATTTATTTGTTAATTTCAAATCGATTTGATCGTTATTGATATGCGCAATCATTCCTATTAATTCCATTTGTACCATCGGATCATCTTGTTTCATAAAAATGTCTGTTAACTCTTTTGAAACGTCCGATTTAGGTAATTTTGAAGCAAGCGCTTCGAGTGCATTTAGTCGCACAATTGTATTGTTGTCATTTAAAGCTAAGTGGTATAAACTCTCTTTCAAATTGTGATCAATACTTGGTAAATCAGTTATTTTTGCAATTGCATCAATACGATTACTTGTTGATTCTTGATCATTTAATGAACTTAAAATTTCATTTTTAAGTGCTTCATCTATACCAATTAGTTCTTCTTTTGGTTGAACAATTTTTTCAACTTTTTTCTCTTTCTGAATTGTTACAAACTGAATTTCTTTTTTATTTTGTTCAGTTTTAATTTCAGTTGGATGAACAATTTCTGGTTGAATTTCTTCTACTTTTTTAACCTGCTTTTCTTTTACAATTTCAATTGTTTTTGGTGAATTTACTTGATCATTTTTTAATAAAAAATATCCACCAACACTCAATAAAACAAGCGCAGAAGCAGCAATACTCCAATTTTGAATTCTCCATTTCTTAGGCTGTTCAATTACCAAAGTTTTTTCTTCCTGTTTAGGAATCTCAGCCTGAATTCTTTTCCATAATTCTGCAGAAGGTTCTTTGTTTTCAAAGGCTTCTCTGTTTTTTTCGATATGTTTTTTTAAAGAATCATTCATTGCAAACGGTTTGTTGTAAGGTTTCGTAAATTTTCTTTTTTGCACGATGATATTTACTTCTCACCGTGTTGTGGCTCAATCCCAAAAGTTGAGCAATGTCTTCTTGCGGCATGTCTTCGAACAGAAATAGATTCACAATTGTTCTTGTATCCGTTGGTAATTCTTCAATTGCTTGTTGCAATTCTTCAATTTTACCATCCAACATTTGTTTTTCTTCCATGCTTTCTTCGCTGTCATCAATAATATTTGCTCCAGCAACATCAGAAAAATAAACTTTGTTTTTTCGTAAATGTGAAATTGATTTATTAATCGCAACTCTACTGAACCAAGCACCCAAATTTTCGATGTTTTTCAACTTTTGAATATCAGAGAAAAGTGAAATAAAAATTTCTTGTGTCAAATCTTCCGCATCAGAAACTTCTGTGACCAAACGATAAACAGAATTGTAAACTGATTTCGAATAGCGATGATAGAGCTGAGTATAGCCAGCCTCTACACCAGATTCGCACCAATCTAATAGTTGTTTATCATTTATTGAAAAATTTTCTTTCTCCAAAATTTTCAAGGTTTCATTGTTGTTTCTATTGTATAGACGCAGCAAGTTTTTGAATGTTGCATCAATTTTTAAAAAAGTTTTTGAAATTTAACAATTATTGAATTATTCACCCTGATTTTCAGTGATAATAAGTAAAATTAAATTTCTAAAATTATCCTATTCATCTATATTCTTGATTATTTTTCTATTTTTGTTAGACACATAGTTAGTCGAAATTGAATATGAAAAAAATAGTTATCATCTTATCTTTGGTTGTAGGAGCCAAGTCTTTTGCGCAAGAAATTGAAGTCAAAAATCTTAAAAAACACGTTTATTTTTTGGCTGATGACAAAATGAAAGGAAGAGGAACTGGAAGTGAAGAAAATTTGAAAGCTGCAAAATATATTGCAAAAGAATTCAAAAAATATAAACTTCAACCTTTAGGAGAAGATGGATATTTTCAAGGATTTGAGGCGAAGGTAAAAAAAGTAAAAGTTGTTGACAGTATTCGTTCTGCAAAAAATGTGATTGCTTTTTTAGATAATAAAGCGGAGAAAACGATTGTGATTGGTGCACATTACGACCATTTGGGAGAAGGAAAGCAAGGAAGTTCTTTGGCGAAAGATAGTTATGGAATGATTCACAATGGTGCTGATGATAACGCTTCTGGCGTTGCTGGTTTGTTAGAATTGGCAAGATTTTACAGTAAAAATAAAATGACAGAACCTGTTAATTTTCTATTCATTGCTTTTGGTGCAGAGGAATTAGGTTTGGTAGGGTCACGTTATTTTGTGAAACATCCAACGTATGATTTATCGAAAGTGCATTGGATGTTAAACATGGATATGATTGGTCGTTTGAACAAAGAATCTGGCGTTTCAATTATAGGTTATGGAACTTCTCCAACTTTCGAAACAATTTTTAATGAAATTAATCCGACTGATTTTGTTAAATTTTATACAGGTTATGAAGGTAGAGGCGGTTCGGATCAAACTTCGTTTTATGAGAAAGATATTCCAGTTTTATTTTTCCATACAGGCGGTCACGACGATTATCACAAACCAACTGATGATGCAGATAAAGTAGATTATAAATCGTTGAAAGGAATTCTTAATCTCGAAAAAGCTGTGATTGAGGAAAGTTTTAAAATTGAAACGATGCCGTTTAGAAGCACTGATAAAACTGAAAAATAATTGATAAAAATCTAAAATTATTTTTTTTCAATCCGTATTTTTGCAACAAATTTCAACGATTGAAAACGGATCTTTTATTAATCACACCACCTTTTACGCAATTAAATACACCATATCCTGGAACAGTTTATTTAAAAGGATTTCTAAACACACTTTCATATTCAACTTTTCAAGCTGATTTAGGTTTAGATGTTATCTTACAATTATTTTCAAGAAAAGGTTTAATTGATTTATTTGAATTTATTCAAAATCAAGAGATTGAATTAGGTGATAATAGTAAAAGAATGGTGATGTTAAGCGACGAATATATCGCAACTATTGATCCTGTTATCCGATTTTTACAAGGAAAAAATTCGACCTTAGCTGATTCAATTATTCAAGATGGATATTTACCAGAAGCTTCTCGTTTTGCAGAAGTTGAAGATTTGGAATGGGCTTTTGGTTCGATGTCTTTTCAAGATAAAGCGAAGCATTTGGCAACGCTATATTTAGAAGATTTATCGGATTTAATCATTGAGGCTGTTGATGAAAATTTTGGTTTTTCTCGTTATGCTGAACGTTTAGGAAGATCGGCAAATTCTTTTGATGAATTGTATCAAGAATTACAGAAAGACCCAACTTATATTGATAAAATTACACTTTCGGAATTAGAGAAATTAATTCAGAAAACGAATCCAAAAATGATTGGTTTTTCGGTTCCTTTTCCAGGAAATTTATATTCGGCTTTCCGTTGTGCGCAATATATTAAAGCAAATTATCCTGAAATTGTTGTGGACATGGGTGGAGGTTTTCCAAATACAGAATTACGCTCTTTAAGCGATTCACGAGTATTTGAGTTCTTCGATTTTATTACATTAGATGATGGTGAAGCACCAACTGAGCAATTGTTAAAATATATCAACAATGAAGTTGAAGTTTCTGAGTTAAAAAGAACTTTTGCTCTTCAAAATAATCAAGTTTCTTATATCAATAATCAAACTGTTCGCGATTATAAATTTAGTGAAGTGGGAACACCAGATTATACGGATATCAAATTAGATCAATATATTTCTGTCATCGAAGTGGTTAATCCAATGCATCGTTTGTGGAGTGATGGGCGTTGGAATAAATTAACGATGGCGCATGGTTGTTATTGGGGAAAATGTACGTTTTGTGATATTTCGTTAGATTATATCAAAATTTATGAACCAATTGCGGCGAAACAAATTGTTGACCGAATGGAAGAGTTGATTGAAACAACTCAAAATACAGGTTTTCATTTTGTGGACGAAGCTGCTCCGCCAGCATTAATGCGAGAAGTTGCGTTAGAAATTCTTCGAAGAAAATTAACTGTAACATGGTGGACAAATATAAGATTCGAGAAAAGTTTTACATACGATTTGTGTCGATTATTGAAAGCTTCGGGCTGTATTGCGGTTTCTGGAGGTTTGGAAGTGGCTTCGGATCGATTGTTGAAATTGATTGATAAAGGTGTAACAGTGGAGCAAGTTGCCGTTGTAAATCGAAATTTTACCGAAGCTGGAATTATGGTGCATGCATATTTGATGTATGGTTTTCCGACACAAACAAAGCAAGAAACGATTGATAGTTTGGAAATGGTGCGTCAAATGTTCGAATTGGGAATTCTTCAATCAGGATTTTGGCATCAATTTGCGATGACTGCACATAGTCCAGTTGGGTTGAATCCAGAGAAGTATCAAGTGATTAATCATAGCACCGAATTAGGAACTTTTGCGAATAATGATATGATTCACGAAGAAAAATCAGGCTTAATTCATGAACAGTTTTCGTATGGATTAAAGAAGTCATTGTTTAATTATATGCACGGTGTTGGTTTTGAATTATCACTGAATGAATGGTTTGATTTTAAAGTTCCGAGAACGTCAATTCAACCAAATTATATCGAAACAGTTTTGAATAATGAAACTTTCTTAACGCATAAACCAACGCAAAAAGTAGTTTGGTTAGGAGAGAAGCCGCAAATAGAATTTGTTACGAAAACCAAAAAAGGGAAGATTTTTGAGAATGCTGTTTTACAATTTCATACCAAACAAGATTATCTTGAAATTATTGTAGACAAAGAGATTGGTGAATGGTTGGTTGATTTTGTTCAATACTTGAAAGAAAGTCCAAAAGCAGTTTCTTATCAACAAATGAAACAAAGTTTTGAAGAAAAAATACAAACCGATTTTGAGATTTTTATTTATTCAAAACAAGCCGAAAAATTAAAAGAAACAGTTTTACTGATTGTTTAAACATAAAAAAAACTTGAATTATTCAAGGTTTTTTTGGTAGATATGAATTTGTATTTAATGATTTTAAAGAACCATCAGAATTAAACATTCTTTAGTATAGAATCTAGTTCTTTAGTTTCTATAATGTTTGGAGCAACTTTTTTTAATAATGTACTACGGATTAGTATCAATATTTTTCATGTTTAATAAAATTAAAACATATATAGATTTTACTTTACTTTAACCAACTCTACACGTCTATTTTTAGCTTTATTTTCTTCTGTATCATTTGCTACCAATGGTTTTTCAGCTCCGTATCCTATAGCAGATAAACGTGTTTTATCAATACCTAAAGCAATTAGTTTTTGCATTACAGCATTTGCACGATCATTAGATAGTTTTTTGTTATGCTTAGCGTCGCCAGAATTATCAGTATGCCCTTCAATTGATATTTTTAATGTGTTATCTTTCTTTAAGGCATTTGCAATTTCAGTCACAATCTCATCACCTTCTTGCGTGATTTTTGCTTGATCAACATCAAAATTAATATATAAAATAGATTTTCCATTCTTAGTCAAATCCTCAGCAATTTCGTCTGCTGTTACTTTGGTGATAGTTTGCTTAAAGTCTGTTTCTTGTAGTACATTAAGCGAAGCACCAGCATTGTTAGAAAGGTATTGTATATATACATTTCCTTTATCTTTTGTACGTAATACCCAAAACTTCATATTTTGTCCAGCGTATCCCATATCACCTTCGCCTCCTTTATTCGGATCTTGTTTATTGTAACGCTCATATTCTTCTTTGGTTATTTCACCATCAAACACTTTAACAGCCCCGATAGATTGTAAATAATCAGCCATACTTTTTTCAAAGAAATGTTGCGAAAATTTTTCTCCTTGTTTAGGTGAAACAAAAGTTTTATACAACTTTCCTTCAAAAGGTGTCATAACACCGTTAATAGGAAAAAAACATATGTCAAATTGTTTTACCAAAGGTTTGTTCATTTCTTTTAAACCTTGCGGAAGATTTATGAAAGGAAAATCTCCAATGTCAGCTGTTGAAAATGGAATTTTGCTGATGTCAAATCCATTATCAGCAACCGTATTTTCTTGTTTTTGATTAGTATCTACTATAACATTATCCGTTTTCTTTTCTTCTGTTTTGTTGTTACAAGAAACAATCAAAGTAGCTGCAATCGCTACAATAAATAGTTTATTCATCGCTGTTCAAATATTAATTTTATAGTATTATTTGAGATAAAAATACTATAAATTATTATCATACAGTTATTTATTTGCGTAATTTTTTTAATCTTTTATTTAGATCTTTATTAAAAGTCATCCTCTTTCATTCAAATTTGTTTAATATAATTCAATTGTCGTAAGTTGGTTACTTCAAACAAGTTATTTAGTATTTTTAGTCGATTTCAAAGCCCATATAATTAGTAAAGGTTGCATGAATAATCGTGCTAATCTTTTTTGATCTGTATCCAATCCAAAACCATCTCTTTTGTTTTTATATTGAGCCCAGTTTCCAGGAAAAACAGCCCCAAAAAAACAAGCTGCTATTTTTCCAACTATTTCTTTTTTACTATCTGGAGCTAAAACAATCGTACTACCCAAGGCTATTTCTGCAATTCCCGAATACACAACTGTGTCATCTTTGGGTAAAGGAACCCAATTTGGTACTTGTGCCTTGAATTCTTTTCTAGCTATAGTTAAGTGAGCAATTCCTGCTCCAATCAAAAAAGCTCCTAAGGTATATCGTGCGATGTTTTGTGTCGTGTTATTTTTCATGGTATTCATTTTTAGAATGTTATTATTCAATAATGAATCAAAAATCGTACAACTAACACTTAATGGGTTTTGAATAGGTGAAAAATCAAGATTTTTTATTTGAAATTTATAGGGAATTAATTTATTATGTTTTACGCTTAACTTTTTACGTTTTTTTCTTTCTTGCTGTCACATTTATTATGTTGAAGAATAAGATGAAAATTGTTTTAAAACGTTTAACTTCTTGATATAATTTTCTACATTACATTTCGAAAATCACTCGAAGTGACGGTATTTGATGTGAGTATTGAAACTTGTTACTGAGTTTACGAAGTGTCGAAGTGTCGAACCGAATCCTCTAATTTTCTAACCACAATAGAAACATAGTTTTTTTTATTTTAGAAATTGTATAGTTCAGTAAACTGAAAAATATCGATTTATTTACTATGATTAAAACATTTCGATTCTAAATCGTCGGATTTTTAACTCCTTTTTCAATATTCAAAATCCTTTTTTTACAATGAATTTATAAATCGTCATTGCTGAAAAGTCGACATACGATTTGCAGACGAGCTTCAATCTATTGGATGAGAAGGGTTAAGAGATTCTTCATTTCGCTAAAGCTACATTCTGAATGACAATTTCTATCTGTCATTTCGAGGTATCGAGAAATCTTTTGTCACTTTTTTATTCATAGCTTATATATTTTAATTATCGGTATACATATGCCCTTCGGGGAACAATCAAAAAAACTAACGAATACTTCGGCAGGCTCAGCAAAAGCAAGACTTGTCTTTGATTTTCGACGGTCAAAATTAGTTTCAGCCATTCAATGTTTTAAATCATTATCATTCTTTCATTTTTTAAGCGCAAAAAACGAAACAAAAAACGCTTGGCTGTAAAACTCTCTACTAAAAATGTTATCATTCCACTAAAGATTTTACAAACCCTACGGGCTAAAATCTTTTTAACGCTGCATTCAAACATTTTCTTAACGTGAGAGTTTTAATGCCGGTTTCTTCATCCTTTTTCAATATTCAAAATCCTTTTTTTACAATGAATTTATAAATCGTCATTGCTGAAAAGTCGAGATTGTTGTAAATAAGAGTATTAAAGTCGACATACGATTTGCAGACGAGCTTCAATCCATTGAAACAAGCGTAAAAAAGATTAGTGAGCGTATGCGAATCATTTAATCTTTTTAGTGCGTGAGATGGTAATTGAACGTCGAAAATCGCGGTCTTGACTTTTTTGGTTCGTTTTTGTGTCAAGACTTCCCCGAAGGGCATATGAATTCATTTGAAAACAATAATAACTCATGAATAAAAATGAACGTAATAAAATAATTATCTTCTTATTATCGTAAATTATGATCAGAACCTCATTCTTAATCTTAAATACATACTACTTTTTACATACTACAATTCTCATATCTCAATTCTAAAATTGTAATTCTAAAATCGTTTACATACATTCTACTGCAACTATGTTGCCTTCATCTTGCCTTGATGTTGGGAGTATCCTGCCATTTGGAATTGTCAATGTTCTACGGTTAACGTTTTACGTTTTTTTCTTTCTTGTTGTCACATTGAGTAAATTTTCGTTTCATAAAAAAAGAAAATTGTATCGAAATGTCTTTTCTATGTCAGTTCTATGTACCTATGTGGTGAATATTCTTTTTTGTCATATCTTCCTTTCATTTTTTTATTCATTTCCTGTTTATTTTAATTATTGGTATTCATATGTCCTTCGGGGAAACTCATCCAAAAAAACATTTGAAATTAAAAATTTGATATTAAGAGGAGGAGCCACGGAGTGGCTCAGGTATTCATTTTCTTTGATGTCACTTTTTACTTGACTAAAAAGTAACCAAAAAGTCAAGGCCGTAAACCTCTCTACTAAAAATGTTTTCATTCCACTAAAGATTTTACAAACCCTACGGGCTAAAATCTTTTTAACGTTGCATTCAACCATTTTCTTAACGTGTGAGTTTTAATGCCAGTTTCTACGCCCTTTTTCATTATTAAAATTCGTTATCATTTCGATTCTAAATCGTCGGTTTTTTCATCCTTTTTCAATATTCAAATTCACTTTTGATAAGGAATTTTGTCACATTGATTATGTCGAAGAATAAGACGAAAATTGTTTTAAAACGTCTAACTTCTCGATACAATTTTCTACATTACATTTTGAAAATCACTCGAAGTGACGGTATTTACTATCTTTTTGAATAGGGGCAATGAACCTCGGTTTGAGAGTCTACCGAAGTATCGAGATGTCTTTTCTTTTTAATTGTTTTTGTTTAGATTGAATTTCAATTGTTTTATATATTCATAAGGGCGAAATGAAGTCACTTGAAAGAATACATTCGAAAATTGACGAGAAGATGAAAAACCTACTAATTCTGCTAAATCACCAATTGAATGTTGATGAAACTGATCTGAATCCTTTAGGAGATGAAGAACATAATTTATTCGAAGTTGATTGATGTAATTTGAAAAATTAGTTCCTTTTTCTGAGTTAATAATCTTTGATAAATATGCAGAATTGGTTTTAAATGATTTTGCTAATTGAGCCAAGGTTAAAGTTTTCTGTACAAATAAGTGATTCATTTCAAAATCATTCAACTGATTCAAAATATGATTTACAACTTCAGTCGGAATCTCAATAACAGGAGGTTCTTTTACTTTCTTTTTATCTATCGTAAGCTGTTTGAAAAAACGTTTGTAACTATACAATACCCCGATTGAACATAAAATGATCACAAAACCTATCAAAATAGGGTAGAAGATGATTTTGAATTCAACATTTTTCTTCAACTTCAATAGTTCTTTTTCATCATATTCTTTTTGGAGAACGGGAGATAGCTTTACTGTATTTTGCTGAGTCAAATGATCTAGTTTTAGTAACTGATTGATATAATACAATTGATTTGGGTAATTACGATTATTTTCAGAATTATGGATTAAGGCATCGTAAGCAGCACGAACATCGCTATCCAAAAAATCATATTCATTAAAAAGTTGATCTATTTTTTCAAAATATATAATTGCTTTTTGTACTTCATTTATTGCCTCGTAAGTTTTACCAATATAAAAATAAGCCAAACTCAGTGTATTAGAATCGTGGTGACTTTTCAAATGATCTAATTCATTTTTTAGCGTGGTTATAGACTGTTGATACTCTTTTTCTAAATAGAACTGAATTCCTTTTAAATAAGTAAAATAATGAATAAAATAGTCGTTTTGCGAATCTTGACTCAATTTCAAGCCTTTATTATTAAGCTGATTAGCTTCTTTGTATTTATGTTGAGCCTGTAAGATTTGAACGGAATAATAAAGGCTATTTAAATAATAAGCTTGGTGATTGATATCCGAACTATTTTTTTCAAAATAAGAAGAGCATTTCGCAAATAGATCATGAGACTCCTCAAACTGTTTTAATTGAAATTTAATTAAAGCAACATTAAAAAGGACTTTATATGTTAAGTAGTTGGATGATTTCTTATTCAATTTCTTTTCAGCTAATAAATAATTTTTTAAGGCTGGTTGAAATTTCTTGAACTGATAATGAACCAATCCTTTCGAAAGAAAACTTTGAACAATCAAATCATTATTCCTTGTCTGTTGAGCAACAACTATTGCACTATCAGCATATTTTAATTTGGTTGAATAATCCTGTGAATAGTAAATAGCTTCTTTATAGCCATAGAATAAAGTTTCGCCATCATTGCTAATCTTAGCCTTTAAGATATAAGCATTAATGTACTTCCAAACTTCGGAATTGTTCTTATCGGTTTGAAATGAATCAATTCTCTGAACCAGAAAATCATTTGTTTCTGTGCTTAGTTGATCAATTGCATAGACATTTTCGATGTTGAAAATAAGCCATAAAAATCCAATTAGAAGGGGTACAGATGTTTTCATAAGCATTGTTTTTTTAGATGAAAACAGTAGTAGATTTCCATGTAAGTTACTTATTTTAATCGAATAAGGCTTGTAAATTACCACAAATCACTAATCGATTACACCATGAAATGTATGAATTTATAAATTTCACACATTTATACAGCGTTGTAGGATATTATTTTCATAGTAAATTAAAAAATTAACATTTGGTAATTTGCTAATTATTAATAATATAAACGATTACAAGTAACACTTTTATAAAATCAACATAGTGTTTATGTTTTTGACGTGCTTCTTTATTGTTTTAATCATTATGCCTTCTAATTTTAAGCTAAGAATATAAATAATCCTAAAAAACACGACTATGAAAACAAAAACTTATTTATTCATTAGCATCATTAGTTTCCTATTTTATCAATGTATAGAACAGGAAGAAAAAGAACAATTAAGATCAGATGGTTTATCTGTTGTAGAACAAAAACGCGAATCAGATTTACATATAGAATTGGATAGTATCGTTACTGCTGATTCTATTCAAGAAGAAGCTGATCCACCAAAAGATAAAGATCCTTATATCAAGCGTACTGAAGAAGGAGGTGAGTAGTTCACTTTAAACCCTAAAACACATTAAGATGAGAAAATACGATCCATTTATACAAACACTCATCTGCTACCTATTTATTGTGTTGTTCATTTATGCAGCGGCAAGCAAGCTGATGGATTTTGAGACCTTTCAAACGCAGTTAGGACAATCGCCCTTATTAGCTAGTTATGCGATTCCTATTTCGTATGGAGTTATAATCATAGAACTGGTAACAGCGGTTCTTTTGATGTTTGATCGATACCGAATAATTGCCTTACAGATTTCACTTTTCTTAATGGTGATGTTCACCACCTATATTGTCATTATTCTACATTTCACAGCATTTACACCTTGTTCATGTGGTGGAGTTTTAGAAAAGATGGGATGGACAGAACATCTGATTTTTAATGGTGTATTTGTAGGATTGGCTTTAATTGGCATTAGGATAACAAACATTTCTCAAACATGGAGAGATTATATAATTCAACAATTCTTTCTTATTTTAATTGGAATTGTTAGTGTAACCATTTTATATGGTTTATCAGAAAAGAAATCTCAGTATAACAATGCGTTTACGCGTAAATACATTCCACATATTCTTGACAAAATAAAACAAATAACTTTAAATTCTAATGACTATTATATAGCTGGGGTAGATAGCTGTTCTATATATTTAGGAAATTATAATGCGCCTCTTTATATAAAAGAGATTGATTTTCATAATTATACAGAAAATATTCATAGAATTGAGATTAATCGTTATGATTTACCGTATAAACGCATCCGTATTGTTGTGCAACCTCCCTATTTTTTTGTTGGTGACGGTACAGTTCCAATAATACTTAGAGGAAGAATAGTAAACTGGAAAGCATCAACACTATTAAATGAAAAGATTTATTTTAATCAATTTATTCCAAGGGATTCTGTTGCAATTGCGGTAGTCACAGCCATTAATAAAACAAATTCCACTGTTATTGGAGAAATAGTAACAGATCAAAATAAATTCAACTTAAAAGATAAAATCCTGACAAAACAATCAACTGGTACCTTTGATACTGATGGACTTCTACAGTGGAATAAGCAATCAAAAATATATACATATCTATATCATTACAGAAATCAATATCTGGTTTTAGATGAGAATTTAATATTGAAGTCTCAAAATAATACAATTGATACCATTACATCTGCTAAAATAGATTTAGTTCATTTTAAGAAAAGAAATCACTATGAGTTAGGTAGTCAAACAATTATGGTTAATAAAACAGCTGCATCAAATAATAATTCATATTTCATTGTAAGTGATAGGTTAGGAAAGTTTGAAAAAGATTATCATGCAAAAGGAATGTCGATTATCGACTCGTATGATTTTAGAAACAATAGATATGAATATAGCTTTTATTTTTATCATCAACCAAAGCAATCAATTCAACAATTAGTGGCTTATAATAATTATTTGATAGGAGTAGTAGATGATCAATTATGGATGTACAAACTAAGAAATAATAATTAATTGCGCAATGCAGGGGAAGACTGAAAACCTGTATAATAGAGTAAGTCACCACATTAAAATTTTACAAAATGAAAACAAATTTTCTAAAAAAAGCGCTACCAATTGGGGTAGGAATGATGGCTGTTGCTTTTGCATTTGCCTCTGAAAATAAATCTTCAAATGAAGATATGTTAATTACGGGTTATATTTTTAATTCTTTGAATGAAAAATGTGAATCGGTACCACAAGAATGTAACAATATAGGTGATGTTCCATGTACTTACATGGGAGCATCAGGACCACAAATTTATCAAAATGATAATGGTACATTCTGTAGTGTTCCTTTAACTCATCGTCCATAGTAGACGAAAAGAAGAGAGGAAGGATGATTTGATTTTCCTTCCTCTCTTTATTATTATTTTAAATATTTTTCAAACCAATCTTTTATGATCTTTGATAATTCTAATTGATTTTGTTCTTTAAATATTTGATGAGGTTCGTTCTCAAATATTACTAATTTACCTTCCTTATTAAGTCGTTTCATTCCCATAAAGAGATAAACACTTTGATACCAATTAATATTATAATCATTTTTACCTGTCCAAAGTAACAAGGGCATTTTCAATTGTTCTACTTGATCTAGAGGTGAGTTACGTTTATAATTATCTTTTAATTTGTAATAACTATCACCCATTCTAAATTGATGACTTTCAGTTCTCCATAACTGATCTGTATTCCAGTCATTGCCTTGCATATCGTGAGACCAAGTTTGTAAATCGCTTACGGCAGCACCAGCAACTGCTGTTTTGAATAATTTAGATTGAGTGGCAATAAAAGCTGATTCATATCCTCCAAAAGAATGACCAATCAATCCAATTCTACTAGCATCAATAGCTTTGTTTTCTATTACTTTTTTTAGTGCAAATTCTACAGCGAGAAGAGCAGATTCTCCTGGTTTACCTATTTCGTATGAAAGATTAGGTAATAAAACAAAATAACCATTTGTGACATAATTAATAGGTTTAAAACCGTCATAACCATAAAAATTAGGAGATTGAAAAACAAACTTTTTATCTGCATTTTGATTATAGATATTAATAATCATTGGATATTTTTTTGAAGCTTCAAATTTGGAAGGATAAAGTAAAGTAGCCTTTAAGGTTACTCCATTTGGTAAAGTATAATCAATAACTTCTGATTTTCCTAAATCAAATTCTTGCAAAGTAGGATTGCTTTGATAAAGTAACTCACTTTTATTTAGTATCATATCATACATATAGAAAGAGGGTGAATCTTTATAGGAGCTCACTTGATAAGCAAACTTATTTGAATTTAGAAATAGTTTAGGGTTACTATAATTTAGATCGCTTGAAATTAAATGTTTAACTTTATTTTTTTGTAACAAAGCAAATCCTTTTTCTAGATTATCTGTAATAGTTTCTATCAATAAGGGGCGATTAAAATTATAAGTAAATGTATCAGAAAAAGAATAACGAACCAATTGTTTTTCAACTATGGTATTATTTGCTTTACTTAATTTGAAATGGATACCTTTTGAAGAACCGTTGGTTAAATTAGTTACTTTTTTATCATTCAATAACCAAATGTCATATTGATCTTGTAAAAGAATTTCATGCTCATCTTCCGACCAAATAGGAACCGCTACTGGAGCTTTATCTGTAATATTATTATCAGATTCATTGTAAAAATTTCTCCCTATAGATTCTGTTAAATTATAGGTTTTTTCCTTTTTTATATCATACAAATACCAATGATGCTCTTTAAAATAAGCTACAAAAAGACCGCTTGGAGAAAAAACAGCATACTCATCATAATTACCTAAATAGAGATGTTCTACAATTAATTTTCTTTTTCCTGTTTTTATATCTTGTACATACAAATCAACATAGGTATCTTGTTTGTATTGAGGTTCATATTGTAACGCGTCCCATACCAATGCGTATGGTTGTTTATGTCTGTAAAGAATAGAAGAGGTGTTACTGTCAGTTATTGATTTAACAATATTATCTTCAGGTGTCCAACTAGACAAAAGAAAATCACTTTTATTTTTGTCATAAGAATTTTTACGAGGAGTAATCCATTTATCTTTGGTATCCCATATTTCTACATCCGTTTTTTGTTGTATATTATTCTTTTTTCTATAAAAAAATACAGATCTACCATCACTACTTAGGCGTATGTTACTTGTGCTTATAACTTTGTCATCCAATTGAGTTCTGATATCTTCGGAAGTTAATTTGCTTATTTTTCCTTTACCATTTACATGGAACAAAATGGTGTTATCTTTGTTATTTTCGGACCATAATAATACATCCCCATTTTCGTTCCAATTCAAAAGGCTTAAATTAGTATGATCAAATGATTGAATAACTTTTACACTATTATGATCTAAATTATAGATCCTAACATCTGATAAAATAGGATTATTCAAAATCATAGCAACTTTATCACCTTTAGGGTTCCATCTAAAGTCAGAAACACCTATAAACTCGTTTGTTGTATCATTTTGTAAATTGTAGATGATTAGAGACTTCTTTTCATTCGTTTGATAGAATGCTATAAATCTCGAATTATTATCAAAACTAAATACATGAGAAGAAATATTATTGAATGTTTTATTACTTAAATTTAGAAGATTGATTACTTTAATTTCTTTATTAGAAGTATAATATGCAAACCATTTTTCATCCGTTGAAAATTCTGAAGTAAGCAGAAGACTTATTTCAATTTTAATTTTTCTTTTTTGATGAATTAAATAGTGAGTTGATTTATTACGAAAATCTTCACGTATTAAAATCCATTTACCATCCTCTGTTGAATTAATAATAATAGAAGATTCACTCCATCGGCCGTTTAGGCTTTCAGAGTATACTTTTTTGGTGTCTGTTTGTCCATTTACTTTTTCAATTGATAAAATTAACAAGAGCAAAAAAAATGATGTGGTATAAATTATTTTATACATAATTGTAATATTATTTTTAATAGCCATTGTTTTGAGGGAGTAAATTAGGATTCATCCTTATTTCAGTATCTGGAATAGGAAAAAGAATATCAGTAGATTTCCATCCAGGTTTCAAGGGTTGTAATGTTATTTCAGCTTTGTTTAATCTTTTAATATCAAACCAACGATGTCCATGTTCAGTAAATAATTCTAAACGACGTTCTTTAAGGATTTCATCCATTATTGCTACTGAATTCACAGCCGTTGTATTTGTCAATCCTGCTCTATTTCGTATGGTGTTTATATCTTGTAGAGCCCCTGTTATATTACCTTGCATTATTCTAGCTTCGGCTCGTATCAGAATTTGTTCAGCAAGTCTAAAAAGAATAGCGTATTCTGTAGACTCACTTTTTATAGTGTTTTGTTTATATTTATAAGGCATATACCAATAATCAGTTCCTTTATTGATCTGTTTTATCCATATTTGCTTACGTAGATCTTTGGATTCAAATTCATCTACTAATTTTTGACTCAAAGCCATAGTAGGGGGAGGGCCAACTTCAAAAATAAATTGTTTAGATTCGTTCGTAGGATCTCCAATCTTTTTAGGTTTCAACTGTAAAATTGCAGAATGACTTTCTTTTAAAAATTCTTTGGAAAGATCATTTTCTAAATAATACATAGATGCAGTATTTATAATTTTATTAGACCATTCTTCTGCATCTTTCCAATTTTTATGATAGAGTTCAACACGTGCAAGTAAAGCTGTTACAGTAAAGTAGTTTGCTCTTATACGTTCAGAAGTAGGATATTCGTTCTTAAGAAATACTTGTGCTTGCTTCAAATCGTCTTTTAATTGGATGTATATATCTAGTGTAGATTGTCTAGTCACTTTTACATTTTGTAGATATTGACTTGTTTTGATGTAAGGAATCTCTCCATAGTAATTAGACAAGTAGAAATGAACGAAAGCTCTTATAAACAAAGCTTCTCCTTTCAATTGATTTTTTGTTTCATTAGATAAATTTTTACTATTATCTAAACGTTCTAATGCTACATTACACATATAAATTAATTGATAGCCACTTGACCATATGGATGAATTAATGGTATTAGAAGAAAGTATTCTATGTTCTACATAATCATTTACCGGATTCGTTGCTAACGCATAGTAATCCAATTCATCTGCATAAAACCCCATTAAAGTAGATGCACCATATAAATTTCCACTTACAAGATATTCATCTCTAAGGTTAGCATATAGCTGTGTGATAGCAGCTGTTGCAGTTTGTGTATTTTCGTAAACTATTTCAGAAGGTATTTCACCTTTTGGATCGTCTATTTCGATTAGTTTTTCGCAACTAAAAAGTATGCTATTTGTAATAAACACTAATAATAGCAATTGTATTGTTATTGAATTTTTCATGATTTTTTAATTACTGATTAGAATTCTATTTTTCCACCAATTACTATTCTTTTCGTTGTAGGTAAAAAAGTACGTTCGGTTTCAGGATCTACACCTTTCATTTTTGTTAATGTCCATAGGTTTTGCCCTTGTATATAAATCAAACCATTCAACTCTTTAATTGGTAATCGATAGGAGATTGCTATAGTTTTCAGTCGTATATATGAGGCGTCTTCTATAACACCTGTACTTGATAAGAAGTTGTTATAAGCTTGTAAAGCTTTAGAATCTACCCCCGTTGTGTAACGTTGAAATTTTTTATCTTTATCTCCAGGTTTTTGCCAACGATCTAAGACTGCAACAGGAAAATTAGACATCATACCTGGAGTACCGAAGCTGTAGAATTCGTTGTATCCTTTTTTCTTAACAAATTGAAATAAGAAATCCATTGTCCATTGCTTATAGACTAAGCTATTCTGCCAGCTTCCAATAAACTGTGGTGATAAATCAACACTTACTTTTCTATCTTCTATAGAGGTAATTTGTCCATCTTGGTTATAATCTTTGAATTGAAATAATCCGGTTGTCGAATCTATACCTTGATAATCATATAATTTTCGGATGTATAGTGATTCACCTATTACGTAATCATTGATATAAGGTGTTTTATCTAATCCTTCAAACGATTTCAGTTTGTTTTGTGGCAGAGATAACTGCGTGCTTGTAGTCCATTTCACTAAACCATGCTGTATTGGAATTGCACTAAATGTTATTTCCATTCCAGAATTCTGTACAACAGCACCTAAATTAGAAATGATACTTGTAAATCCTGTTGTTGTAGGCAGTTTGTAACTTATAAGTTGATTAGATGACCGATTACGATAATAGGCTATCTCCATATCCAATCTGTTATGAATTAAACCTACTTCTAATGCTACTTCTAGCTTTTTATTTTTTTCCCAACTATAATTAGGATTTTGTAAACGTGTAGGATATAAAACAAGCAGATTGTCATATCCACCTTGCGCTATTGTAAAAGTATCTTGGAATTGATAATCACCAATCTGATCATTTCCTGTTACACCATAACTACCTCGCAATTTCCCAAAACTCAACCATGATACGTCACGTAGGAAATTTTCTTTAGAAAATATCCAAGCTGCACCAACTGCACCAAAATTTGCAAAACGATGATTAGGACCAAATCGGCTCGATCCATCTCTTCGTCCGGTTAAATTAAGTATATATCGGTCTTTGTATTGATAATTTATACGAGCATATAAGGCAGCATATCTATACTGAGAACTAGTTTCTTTCAAATAACTTATGGTGGTTGCAGAACGTATGTTATTCATTAAATGATTACTCGCAAACCCACTTGCTAATAAAGAATTTTGTTCTTTCTCTTGTTCTGTCAAAGTAGCACCTGCTGTAGCACTTACTTTTCCTTTTCCTAATTTATAATTGAAATCAATCTGAGGTTCTATAATCCAGCCATTTTGATAGTTTTCACTCTTAAGTATATTAGATGCTGCACTTGTACTTCCAAAAGCTGGATTTCTCATTGTATTAGGATTGGATTGAAATTCATCAAAATCAGTACGCTGATAGCCTAAGTTTGTCTTTATTGTAACTCCATTCAACAACTGATAACTAATTACAGCATTAGTGTTTAGGTTAGTTGTTTCATTTCTATATGTACTTCTTAATGCAGCAATAGGATTAGACCACGAATTATTAGCCCAATTTAGGCTTCCGTCATCATTGTATAAACTTGGAGCATTAGGAGCTAACGTAATAGCAGAGCGTGTAAGATCTGTAGTTGGTAAAAAATTACGATCTAAACTATATTGTACAGATAATCTTAAGTTGAATTTATGATCAATAGATTGATGATTTAGCGTAGAAAAAAAGCCAAGTTTTGTATATTTAAAATCTCCTTGGTAAACAGCATTCTCTTTTACCAATGTATTTCCTAAGATAAAACTCGTTTGTTCAGTACCACCAGAAACAGAAAAACGCAAGGTGTTAGCTGTAGTGGCTTTTCCTATAAATTCTTTTTGCCAGTCGGTAAATCTATTCTGATCCCATGTTCCATTTACATCAAATGCATTGGTAGGATAGGTAGTGATCTTATCATTTGCAAAAGCTTCTCGTCTCATTTCAAGATATTGATTGGTATTTAATAGAGTAGGGAATATACCATGAGTAATAATAGTTGTAGAAGCATCAGCAGTAAAAGCTGTTTTGCCAGTTTTACCTTTCTTAGTAGTAATCAATAGTACACCATTTGCTCCACGTGATCCGTAAATAGCTGTTGCATCAGCATCTTTCAACACTTCAATAGATTCGATGGATTGAGGATCCATCGTATTCAACGGATTTGAATTACCACCAGGTAATATTACACCTCCTAAAGCTGTAGATCCTAAGCTAGTGGTACTAAATGGAACACCATCTATAATATATAAGGGGTCATTCCCTGCAGCAATACTATTTTGACCCCTTATTCTAACTTTATAACCACTACCAGAATTACCCGAAGTTGGTGTAATCTCTAAACCAGGAACACGACCTTGCAAAGCATCTAAAACAGAATTCACGGGCTGATTCTCTATTTCCTTAGCCGTTACACGTGCAATAGACCCCGTACGTTCTTTGTCTTTTACAGCATAGTACCCCGCATTTATCACCACATCTTTTAGCTGAATCTCGTCGTCCTCTTTTGTGAAACTTACATTTATCACACTTCTATTCAGCACTTCTTCTTCACGAATAGGGAAATCCAATTGCTCAAAAATTAGTTTAGCATCATCATGTTGTAAGGTCAACGAATAGTATCCATTCTCATCAGTTCGCACACTATTCTGTGTGCCTTCTTCTGTTACGACCACGCCAGAGAGCAAATGGTTATGATCTTTCACCGTTCCAGTCACGGTTTTTCCTGTTTGTGCAAATAGGGGTGTAGCACAAACCAATCCCAATAACACACTTATTGTATGCCTATTGAGTTTAAAGTAAAATATTTTCATAATTTTACACAAGTTTTTTAAAATTCAACATTAGTTTTAAAAGCCACTCCTTTTCCAGTACATCGCGCCAACTTTGTTTTTGGGAAAGGGGTTTTTGTTTTTTTTTACGTTTTACGGTCTACGCTTAACGTTTTACGTTTTTATTCTTTTTTATATTCAAATCCACTTTTTAATAACAAATTTTGTCATTCTGGGCTTGTCTCAGAATCGTATCCAATATGTCATTTCGAGGTATCGAGAAATCTTTTGTCACTTTTTTTCGTCAAAAAAACTAACGAAAAAAGACTTGTCTTTGATTTTCGACGGTCAAAATAAGTTTCAGCCATTCAATGTTTTAAATCATTTGCTACGCAAACAGTAAAACATTTTAACCATTTACTTCAACTTTTTGACACTCGCCTCCAAATCATATGACATTTTTTTAATCCTATTTAAACATTCAAATCCTTTTTTAACAATGAATTTATAAACCGTCATTGCTGAAAAGTCGAGTGTCAATTCGGCGTAAAGAGCGTTAAAAATGATTTATGTTCGCATTTCATATGCGAATGTTCTAAAGCATTTAGCGAGTAGCCGTTATTGACCGACTTGTAAGCACAGACTTGACTTTTTTGGTTCGTTTTTGTGTCAAGACAAAAATGAACATATAATTATTAATCAACTTGTAACAATTTTACCTAAGCTCCACAGGAGCTTCTCCTTTTAATTTCAAATGTTTTTTCATCAAGGAAAAAAAGAATGTAAAATTCTTTCTATCACTTTTTTATTCATAGCTTATCTATTTTAATTATCGGAATTCATATGCCCTACGGGGAAATGAGCAAAAAAGTAATCAAAAAACTCTTGTCTTTGATTTTCGACGGTCAAAATAAGTTTCAGCCATTCAATATTTTAAATCATTTGCTACGCAAACAGTAAAATATTTTAACCATTCTCTTCAACTTTTTGACACTCGCCTCCAAATCATATGACATTTTCTAATTCTTTTTCAATATTCAAATTCGTTATCATTTCTATTCTAAATCGTCGGATTTTTAACTCTTTTTTCAATACTCAAATCCTTTTTTAACAATGAATTTATAAATCGTCATTGCTGAAAAGTCGAGTGTCAATTCGGCGTAAAGAGCGTTAAAAATGATTTACTGTTCGCATTTCACATGCGAATGTTCTAAAGCATTTAGCGAATAGCCGTTATTGACCGACTTGTAAGCACAGACTTGATTTTTTGATTACTTTTTGATCAAGCAAAAAGCAATAAATAGAGAACTTCTTATTATCGCAAATTCCATTTAGAATTTCATCTCTATTATCACGCGTGCGTGCATTCGCGCCTGTTAATCCTATATTCCTCCTAAAATATCCCCCTCCAACAGTTTTAAAAAATACATTAATAAATGAAAAAAATTAACACTAATACATTTTATGAAGATCATTTACTTTCTTATTGTGTTGTCTTCGGGGGATAGAGTGTGAATCTGTTTACTATTTCATGATTTTACATAAGTTTTTTAAAATTCAACATTAGTTTTAAAAGCCACTCCTTTTCCAGTACATCGCGCCAACTTTGTTTTTGGGAAAGGGGTTTTTGTTATTTTACGTTATACGTATTTTTATTCTTATTAATACTCAAATTCACTATTTAACAACGGATTTTAGAGTCGACATACGATTTGCAGACGAGCTTCAATCCATTGAAACAAGCGTAAAAAAGATTAGTGAGCGTATGCGAAACATTTAATCTTTTTAGTGCGTGAGATGGTAATTGAACGTCGAAAATCGCAGTCTTGACTTTTTTGGTTCGTTTTTGTGTCAAGACAAAAATGAACGTAATAAAATAATTATCTTCTTATTATCGTAATTATGTTCAGAACCTCATTCTTAACCTCAAATACATCTAACATTTAATCTGTAATTTTTACATCCTAAATCCCACCTCGTAAATCAAAAATCCTATCCCTTCCGATACACGAACCACGAACA